>JANNYV010000434.1:0-5009 GCA_031410275.1 Bacteroidota bacterium | reverse complement strand
AAAATCAACATTTGACCGCCAAATAATTTAGATAATATTTAAATGAGATTGAAGTGTTGACCTGTATTTATTTCCTATCGGAATAATATTCCCTTCCACAACAGCCGTTTCATAATCAAAATTTTTGAGGTAATTGAGGTTAATAATATAGGAGCGATGGACACGCATAAATTCTTTATTCATTCTAAGTTTATCTTCCATATTCTTCATGGTAGAGTTCACTACATGTGGCTTTTCTTTTACATACACTTTTACATAATCACCCAACGCTTCGCAATACCAAATATCCTTATGCATCACTTTCGACAAGACACTGTTTTCTTTGATAAAAATATAATCACGGTTTTGTATCAAGGTCGATTCGTATAATTTAAAAATACGTTCAATGCCTTTTAAGAAAGCACCATATTCAAGGGGCTTCACGAGGTAATGCGTAACTTTATGTTCAAATGCTTTCACAGCATATTTTTCCTTTGATGTGATTAATATAACAGGCGGCAAATCTTTAAATGATTCAAGCAATTCAATACCCGTCATTTCAGGCATTTCTACATCCAAAAAAATAAGATCAATGTCTGCTGAGTTTTTACGTATATAATTTGTCGCCGTAATTGGGTTCGAAAATGATTCAGTAAAATGCAAACCTTCGGTGTTGGTAATGAAATGTTTGATAAGTCCAATCATAACTAAGTCATCATCAATAATTATACAATTGATCAAAAAAGGGGTTTAAAGACAGTGAACTAAACAAAAAGTATGCCTATCACGTATATATTTCGTTTTAATCTCTGTCATCAAAACCTGCAAGTCAATATAGAAAAGGGTTTCAGCCTAGACAGCCAGGTTATTCCATCAGAATTTTTGGGCGTATCCCCGAAGCAGAAAAGCACAACACGTCAAATTGTTTTTGAGAGTCAACAGCTTTTCTGCATCGGGGCCGGGCTTTCCGTTGCAATCTCCCGCCCAAAGCCGCGGGAGGATTTTCACTACAATCCCTTACGCAATGGCAACGATTAAAAATTATCTAATTCAAGGCGAAGAAGATTAAAATCCTGAGCAATGATTATCTAATTTTACCTTGCTCACAGGATTAAAATCCTGAGCAATGATTACCTCATTCTATCATTCTCACAGGATTAAAATCCTGAGCAATGATAACGTTCGTACCTACGGTACTTATAAGCGAACTCTTGTCACTACTCAAATCATACAAGGCACTCTAAATTTAATGAGACGCAGCGTTTGAGATTTCAATTTATGTTTCAATATTGATTCAGTGACCGATACGCTGCAAAAAAAATATCACAATTACGACAACCGAATAATGAAGTAAAAGTGAAAATTTGAAATGCCCCCAAGTCTAACTATTTGATTGAAGGTTCAGCTTATTTAACTACTTTTGTTACTCTCGTTATTAGGTTTATTATTTCTTACAAAAAATTATCGCAATATGATACGAACTATTTTAACACCGGATACACAACAAGTTTCATTCATTATTCCTGAGGATTACATAGGAAAAGAATTGGAGGCAATTGCCTTTACTACAAATGAAGGTAAAGAGAGTAAAGCAGAGGCAAAAAAGAATGTTTCATTTAATGCATTGTCTATTGATACAAAAGATTTCGCATTTAACAGAGATGATGCTAATGAAAGATAAAGTTTTTCTTGATACTAATATTTTGGTTTACTGTTATTCTAATTCGGAACCTCATAAACAATCAGTGGCGCGTGGTCTTGTTATTGAAAACAATCCCATTATAAGTACACAAGTTATACAAGGGCTTATTAATACTGTCACACGAAAATTTAAATTTACATATACGAAAGCAATTGATGCTGTGAATGAATGTTGTAAAAACAATAATCTTCACACAAATACAAATAATAGCATCATACAAGCTTGTCAAATTGCGGAACCTTATCGTTTTTCTTTTTATGATAGTTTAATTATTGCTGCTGCCTTAGATGCAGAATACATAGTCTTATATTCAGAAGTTGGCGGCAACTCTTTCGCTCAGATTAAACATTATTGTAAACTTGAAACATTGAATAATTAAAAAAAATATATCATGAAAATCAAAATTATTTTCAACTTCATACTTATTGCATCTTCCTTTTTAACCAATGGACAAAGTTCACCTCCTTTGATAACAAACTTCCGTAATAACAATGTGGGGCTTAATAAAATTAGTTCATTGAATGACGCGTTTACTTTCAGCCTTTACAACACAGACGTTCACAAAAGAAAATCTGGATTAAGATTGAATGACACGATTACTTTCAACCCTTACAACACAGGAACAATCATAACGACACAATACTTGAACAAAGGAGTAATATTCTCCGGCTTTAATGGTTCTACAGCTCCCGTAGTTTATGAGTATAGCCCTAGCTTACCATATGGTAGAACTTTGATTAGTGATAATTGGTATAATCCATTGCGGATGAATTTCGTTGACACTTCAAACTCTGCTCAATATCATCTCGCAAAAAAAATTGAATTTGATAATGTGGTTGATAGCACTATTCTACATAATGGCGAAGTAGATTTCATGAGCATAGATGTATATGACAGTATGAATGTTTTGATTTATCATTATTTAAGTAGTAGCCCTGAACATGTGGTACTCAACTTCACAACCCCTTTAGCAGCTTATATTACTATTGATGACTCAGCAAATACTGCCTTTGTATTAGATAACATTCTTGTCGATTTTGGTAAAGCAACTTCTCTTAATGCCTATGAAACTTTTTTAGAGAAAATTAAAATATTTCCCAATCCTATTTCTAACCACTTGATAATTGAAATTGCATCTAATAAAATGACAACAGTTGTTCTGTATGATATTTACGGGAAACAAATTTTCCAACAGGTGTTTACAAATAGAACGTCCATTAATACAGAGGGATTAGCAGATGGAATTTATTTTTATCAGTTAAGAGATTCAAAAGGAATAATCACTACTGGAAAAGTAATTAAACAATAAATAGATAAAAATATATAAAAGAAGAGCTGCCGCCAACATGTGGCAATTGCGCAATGGCGGCTGAGTAGCAATTCAATCATCTTTTCTTTTATCAGCTTTGGATTCTTTATCCATATTTCCCACCTTTACTTCCGCCTTTGCGCAAGCCACTGAACGATATGAATGGTGAACAGATAATTTATGACAAACTGAAAATTATCTACCCGTTTTGATAATATACCCGATCGATTTTTATTAAAAGAGACCAAATTTTTCCTTGTGTTTTATAAACCCCAGCTCCTTCTTATATCCTTAATGTTTAATTACAAATTGCCTGCTTTCTCTTCCGGTTTTATTTGAGATTTCAATAAAGTAAATACCATTGCTATAATACTGCAAATTCAACTTTTTAGTAAGTATATTTTTAAGACTTCTGTTTTCAATAGTCTTCCCTTCTGCATCACTTATTTTTAAGCTCCCTGTAAATTCTTTTTCAAATGTAATAGTTAGAACTCCATCTGTTGGGTTAGGAGAGAGCGTCCAATTAAAATTCATGCCCCCTAGAATATTTTTTATATCCTCAGGATAAGGTTCAACGACTATTGTAAATATAATGGTATCTTTTCCTGAACATAAACCCTTCTCACTTGCAATAATTGTATATGTTGTAGTAGAGACAGGCGAAAAAATAAGCCGCGAAGAATCTGAATTATAATTAAACCCAACTGATGGTTGAATGATTAGAATTGAAAATGGTGGAACAACCATACCGGTGGTATCTCCTGAAATAATGATAGTATCCATCGGAGCAACAAGTGTTAAATCGGAATTTAAATTTGCATGAAAGCAGGAAGTATCGGGCACAAATTTCCAAAGATCATTTTTCAGCCCAAGCCCACTGATACTGCTATCATAAGTTATACCACCAAAGACCCAAAGATTATTGGCTGTATCTGCCCACATAAAAACACCCCCGCGAGAACCAATCATATTCCCCGGCGCAGGTAGATTTAACGTACCATAATTGCCTACGTAATTTGTATTTTGAGCACCGCTTACCCATGTCCATTTATTGTTTGTTGCATTATACAACCATAAATCATAAAATGACTCAGAATTGATAACCGTTTTCAATCCACCAAATGACCAAAAAGTTTCTGTGCAATAATTTGGCCTGGTTGCGGTTGTTTGATTTTCTATTCTTGCTGAAGGGTATTCGCCTGATTGTGGATTGCATGTCGTGTTATAAACCCCGGTATCACTTATTGCATTGGAGCCTGATATCCAAGTCCAATTATTTGTAACCGGGTTATAACGCCATAAATCATTTCTGGCAATAGTGTTATTACCTCCTGCAAATACATAAAAATTTCCATCTTTCCCTTTCCATTTAGTATACGAAATTCGAGAAGGCGGATTGTTTGTTGAAGTTTCAACTCCCATTGTTCCAAACACTCCTGTATTATTTATAATTGTTGGTCCCTTCATCCATGTCCACATATTAGAAACTATATCGTATTTCCATAAATCATTCCGAACATTTAAAGGAAGTGTATTTGCAGTTGCGCCATCTTGCCCGCCAAACAACCATAAATTATTTGCGGCATCTACCCATCCCGATTTACATTCTGCTCTTCCACCGGGTGTATTCGTAACAGAGGCCGTGCCCATGATACCATGTAAAGGAGCTTCTCCTATTGTATTTGGTCCAAACATCCATGTCCATGAGTTTGTTGCAATGTTATATCGCCATAAATCTGAAAGCCCACCTGTTGCATTATTTACATCGTACCCGAATCCACCATATAACCAAAGGTCACCGGTATTATCTGTCCAGCAATTGGGGCCAAAGGTCCTTGCACTAGGGTAATTATTAGGTGAGGAAACACCTTTAATTCCGTATTCACCATTTTGATCATTGGTTGCTTGTGGTCCGTTCATCCATGTCCATTGCTGAGTGGCCGGTGTATACTTCCATAAATCATCGGCATAACCATAGGGATGAAAGCCACCGAAGAGCCAAAAATTTCCTTGCAGGTC
>JANNYV010000433.1:0-2401 GCA_031410275.1 Bacteroidota bacterium | reverse complement strand
AATTTCAACAAAGTTCGTATCATGCCCGGGACTAAAGCTACAAAAGGTATCTAATATTCCATTCGCAGAGCCTAACAAAGAAAGCGTTGCATGAAGCGGCGGATTGGTTGGTGCTAAGGTCGCATCATTTACATTAATATAATTTTTACCATAATCGCAATCATTCCAAAAAAATAAAGTAACAGATGCGCAATGAGTAAGTGGAAGCCCACTTGGGGTTTGCTTCTGAGGTAAATAATTTACCCATATAAATTCATAGCACGAGTCTGCAATATCCGGTCTCCAATTCCAATACATTTGCCCTGAACACCCTTGTGTAAAATTTTGCTGTGAGTGAACGCTGAAGCATACCAATAGCAGAATAAATAATATAATATTCGTTTTCATAAAATGCATATTATATTTATTTAATTATTTTTTGAATGCCTACTTTTCTATTCTCATTATCCAATAGTTCTATTAAGTAAATACCATCACTTAAATTAGAAATATCTTTCATTGCATAGCCACTACTTAATGTTCCATTCAATATTATTTCGCCCATGGCATTGTACATTCTATATACTCCCTTCCTAACAATTGATTTTATTGTAAGCGTTGAATTTACGATAGATGCATTTAATTGAGCAGACGTGGCAAATGCATTTCCATTTGAATATTTAAAAGGGAAATAGTAAGGTGAATTAGGGTCAGAATCACAAGCCACATAATCAATTTGAGAAATGCTGTTGGTGTAAGATAAATTTATCGCCTGAAGTGGTGAAGATGTCAGTGAAGTATATATCTGCGGGCTTACATGTGAAGTGTGGAAATGGTCTGGAGTCATGTAATCGCTTATTACATTACACAGATTTTCATAATAATTATTTGTTCTGTTAAGCACAATTCTTTCCGGATAACTTGGGTTATTCGGATGGCTTACATCAAAACAGGAACTTCCCAAAATATAATCTTCATGAAATATATTCATAGGTAAATAATGGGCAGTATGTGCAGGGTAATTCAAACGATTGTAACTTAAGTAACTCAGGTAGTTTGTCACACCAAGATTACCTGTTACAGTTCTTGGATACATATATTGGAGTGGACTTTGCCCTCCCGTATAAAAATCATGCATATCTGCATCAAGATAGCTAATTCTGTGAAGGCTTGGGTAAGTGACATAGTAAGAACTGTTGATGTAAGTGGTTTCATAAGTGTTCACGGCTATTACGGCTTCAGTACTTACTGTAGTAGGCATTATTTTGGCTACTTTTGGAAATCCGATTGGATCGGGTAAATAATTTCTGGCAAAGTTATCAGTAGTGGTAATTACGCCTCCAACATAAAGCGTAATTCCTGCATTTGTCAGGTTTATTAATTTTTGATAAATAATAGAGTTATAATATTCTTCTAAATAAGATCCTGCAAACCATACTTCATTTTGAGCAGGGTCGAAATATAGATCACCTGCGGAAATAGTAATGCCCGAATTAGGTACATATAATTCTGTATTTCCGTTATCATTAAAATTGTAATCCGTTCTTGTAAAAAATAAGCCCCCTCCAAGTCCTGTGCCGGCGATAACAAAGCCACCATCTGGCGATGACATTGGTATTTCAATTATCCGGCTCGGAAAAAATTGATTATCATTATAAGCACCATTATAATTGAATGCTCTAGTGGCTCCAAAAACCGTTCCGGGTATAGTAGCATCATAAGATACATAGCCCATATACATTTGTTTATGGTAAGTTGTACTATAGGTCGGAGATGGGTCTACAGCATTTCCGGCAACACCTGAATACACAAACTTACCTAATGTCGAACTACTACCTGCTTCGGCAGAAGTTATATCTGTAACAAACAAGTTACTTAAAGGGCTAATTCCAGATATTGTAGCACCGATGCTCTTTGCCTCAAGAAAATTCAAATCACGGTCTAACATTAAAAACCAACTTTGTGTTGTGGCACTTGAGTTTCCGGTTCCTTCATGAATACCTGCAATACAATACTGTTGTGCAGTTGCATTATAAGCAGCACAAGTCGGAGTAAAATTACCGGTAATATTATAAAAAACATAAAAGGCTTGCTTAAAATTTCCGTCCTCGTCCACTAATGTTAGCTGAATGGCGTCATCATTACCATCATCAACTCTTTGTATCATAATAGTTCCATCAAATGCGTTATTGGAAGTCTTATAATATCTTTGAACTACATAAGATTCTGGATTATTAAAATCGAATGTTGAATATGGGTAGTAGTAGTTTGTATAAGGGTTTGGGGATTGTGCGAAGCTGTTCAAACAGTAAAGCATGCTACATATCAGAGTTGTTAATAATTTGTTTACATGGGGGGGGGTAAATCGTCTTACCCTAGCTGAAGGAAATAGAATCACTTTCATAATTTGGGAGGTTTTATA
>JANNYV010000432.1:0-2353 GCA_031410275.1 Bacteroidota bacterium | reverse complement strand
TTAGTAAAAAGATACGTTGTTGGGTTTCACCAGTAGATAAAGCTTCTTTGGTGTGCATATTTATACAAAATGCACAAGCGTTGATTTGTGATGCTCTAATTTTAATCAAATGCTTTTGAATAGGTGTTAAACTGCTGGTTTTTAAGTATCCTTCTAAACCGTACATGGCTTGCCAAGCTGCTGGCTGTGTCTCTTGTAATTTTATTCTCTGTTCCATTTTTAATTGATTTAATTGTGATGCAAAGCTACGATGCACCTTTCCTTCAAATACTTAAACTGGTTTAAGAAAGTCTTTTCTTACGTAATTCGCTGAGGTATTCAGGTGTAAAACCTAAGAATGAAGCCAAAATATATTGAGGAATTCGTTGAATAAAAGCAGGGTATTTTGTGATAAAATTATTGTAGAACTCTTCTTTAGAAAGACTGAAAATATGTTTAACTCTTAGCAACGATGCCGCATACGCTCTTTGATAAATCTTATTAAAATATCGTTCCATTTTCGGAAATTTCTCTAATAATTCTTCAAATGCTTGCTTGTCTATTTGCATGACTTCGGTATTTTCAATGGCTTGAACGCTAAATTCGGCAATATTTCCACTATGAAATGCCGTTAAGTCGGTCATCCACCAATCTTCAATCGCAAATTGTATAGTCTGTTCCACACCTTTTTCATCAACAAAAAACATTCGCAAACACCCTTTATTGACAAAGAATAGCGATTTGCTTTTCTTTCCTTCAATAAGCAAATGCTCTTTCTTTTTGAAATGTTGACAGTTGAAATAAGTCAAGATTTCATCAACCTCTGCTTCGCTGATTGAAATATGCTTTGCAATATGTTTTTTTAATGGTTCGGTCATATTTAAATACTTATAGTGGATAAAATCTAAATTGATCAATGCAATAACACAAATGTAGTTCATAAATTTGCAAAATGAAGACTGCCCATATCGCCTTTAAAATTATTTATAAAATATAGCCAATGCCGTACAAAAAATCACTCATGAATTGGTCGGGAGGGAAAGATTCTGCCTTATCGCTTTACCATGTTTTAAAAGATGACACTTTTGATGTTTGTTATTTGCTTACGACGGTCAATGATTCATTTAATCGAATATCCATGCACGGCGTTCGAGAAGAATTACTTGAAAAGCAGGCAGAAAATATATGTATCAAATTGCTGAAACTTCGATTGGCAGAAACTGTTTCGATGGAAGAATATCAGACGAAAATGAACGAAACTTTACAACCTTTGATTACGGAAGGGGTCGAATATTCGATTTTTGGAGATATTTTCTTGGAAGATTTACGACAACATAGAGAAGAGCGATTAGCAGCGATTGGCATGAAAGGTGTATTTCCTATTTGGAAACGCCCATCGCTGGAGCTTTTGGCAGAGTTTTGGGATTTGGGTTTCAAAACAATCGTTGTGAGTGTCAATGGCAATGTATTAGATCAATTATTTTGTGGTAAAGTTCTCGACCGAGATTTCATAAAAGAACTTCCTGCAAATATTGACCCTTGTGGTGAAAACGGAGAATTTCATACCTTTGTTTATGAAGCTCCCTATTTTCAAGATAGCATTAATTTTGAGATTGGTGAAACTGTTGACAAAACGTATCAATTCAAGGATTCAGAAGGAAAAGAGCATATTTCCATCTATTATTTTACTGATTTATTAGCAAAATGACCAAGCACGCTCCCGATAGTTGCCCCCGATGTGGCGATATTTTTATTTGTAAAGCTAACAATGCCAGTCAGTGCGATTGTCAAAACATCAGTCTTACTTTTGACGAAACACAATACATTAGTGAAATCACCATTTGGGATTTTGATGGAGCTTGTTTGTGCATCAATTGTTTGGCCGCATTAAAGAAGGCTTATGCGGAGCGAATTCAGACCAATTCCTAAGCCATTTCCCTTGATTACTATCAATTGATTAGACACCTTATTATTCATAGTTTAAGAAAATCCCACTATCAAAAGGTGTCCAATAACAACATTTCTGTCCGCAAGTTTTTAAGCCATCATTTGCCCACGTATTGCAAGTATGAAGCATACTATAACTTCCATTGGCTTCATAAAAAGCATCATCATTCCCATAATTAGCATTTGTTTTGATATTGATAGTTTGCCCATTTTGGTCTTTTTGAAAGCTATTATCAATATAGTTGATAAGCCTTGCATATTGTTCTTTGCTTATCAATATTTTTTTGCAAGTCGAATCCTCTGAAATTGTATTGAAAAAGGTCGCATGAATGGCCGTTGTACTCAAACCTGTTGCAGCTTTAAAAGCAACGGAGGCTTTCAAGTCTGCCCAAGTAGGTGTTTCTAAATAAAATCCTTTGTCTCCCCA
>JANNYV010000431.1:0-14256 GCA_031410275.1 Bacteroidota bacterium | reverse complement strand
ACATTTACTATTTGTTATCGTGCAGGACGGAGAAATCAAATCAAAGAAATTCGAAACTTTTGAAAAATACGAAATTGAAATTGGCTTTTGGTATGGAACCGGGTATGTAAGTTATGCCATTAGTGTAGGAACTATTTTTGTATTAGCAGCGCTTTACGCATTAATCGTCGGCTTTTCATGGAAAGATAATTCGATTTATATTTTTATTGGCGTCATGATTACAGCCTTGGTTTTATTTCAACCCTGGATTATGCGTTACGCTAGAGTACTTTATCTGTATGTATTTGTGAAACATGGTCGTGGGCAAACAATGAGGGGCGAATAATGAGGGGCGAATAATAAATTTCGATGACCGATGTTCTATGTTTGCAGATTTGTCTAAATAATAATTTTACACTCAATATACAACCCTCAACTCATTCTCACAATGCTACCAATATCAATCGTCATCCTTACTAAAAATGAAGAACAGAATATTGCACGTTGTCTTTCGTCATTAAAAGGCTTGACAGATGATGTTCTTGTTATTGATACCGGGAGTACAGATCACACTGTTCAAATTGCTGAGACATTTGGAGTAAAAATTTTGCACGAAACATGGCGGGGTTATTCAGCCACAAAAAATCAAGGAAATAAAAAAGCAGTGTATGATTGGATATTGAGCCTTGATGCAGATGAAGAAATGAATGAAGATTTGTATGACGCCATTCAAGCAGTTTTTTCAAATCCGGTAGAAATAAATACGGCCTTTTCTGTGAAGCGAAAAATGGTTTATTGTGAACAAGAATTGCATTTTGGTTCAGTTTCAAACGAATGGCGTGTACGGTTATTTAATAAAAATGTTTGCGAATGGAATCATAATGAAGTGCATGAAGAGGTAATGTTTTTTAAACCGGTTGTTGTAAAAAAGCTGAACGGATTTTTATGGCATTATTCCTATTCTTCTACAAAAGAACATCTCGACCGGTTAGAAAAATATGCTCAATTGAGCGCAAAGCAAATGGCTGCCTCCGGAAAGAACATTTCATTTCTTAAAACTCTTTTCAGTCCGGTATTCGGATTCATTAAAAATTATTTTTTCAAAGGAGGGTTTATAGATGGCGTTAAGGGATTTGAATTTGCAAAGAATGAAATGTGGTATGTAAAACGGAAGTATCAATTACGTAAAGCACATTTTTAATCATCATTTTTTTTAGGGTAGTCATAAAACAATAAAGTCTTTTTTGAAATTGGGAATTCTGCCCAACTACCTATATTCATTGTAAATGCCATCATACTGCAAGTTGGCATATCGTGGGTCACTATACCACTCAAAGAATTTGCAAAATCAGTAACCCCATTGTTATGACAAACTAACAAAATAGTATTGAAGCAATCATCTGATTCCAACAACACATTTTCAATGGTAGACGCTGAGGCATGATACAATTTATCTACCCACATTATTCTTTCAGGATTGTAATTTATTTCCGCAGCCACTAAAAGTGCTGTTTGTTCAGTTCGCTTTGCAGTGCTTGCAATAATTTGATCAATCGTCATGTCTCGTTTGGCTAATCGTTTCCCCATCATGGGCGCGTCATGTAAGCCACGTTCATTAAGCGCTCTGTCAAAATCTCGTTGATTCAAATTGCTCCAATCTGATTTTGCATGTCGAGTGAGGATAAGTGTTTTCATGAAATGTCTTTGCCTTGCAATTTATATTATTCTGAATAGAAATCCGAAGCACGAATAATTAATTCTAATTATTCTCAATGTATAACAGAATTTTCCGGTCATGGTTTAGTATGACTTGTTAAAAGAATATAACGAAAATAATTTGTTACTGTCTTGCTTCACCTTCACTCAAAATGACATTTATTTATTCTTATAAACCTGCAAGCACATTGTATTTGAGGTATCCTCCAATTTTCTTTTGCATCCCAAACTCAGTCGAAGGAACTTATCCCCACTCTTTAAAATTTGACTTCACTTTATTACCTTCGCACCTTAACAACTATCAAGTTCGGTTTTTCATTTCATCACGGGAATTTTACCCGTGGTAAAAAAAAAATGCCTAAAGACAACTCCATCAAATCCGTTTTAATTATTGGTTCCGGTCCTATTATTATTGGTCAAGCTTGTGAGTTTGATTATAGCGGAACCCAAGCTGCACGCTCTCTCAGAGAAGAGGGTGTAAGAGTCACTCTTATCAATTCGAACCCGGCTACCATCATGACCGACCCTATGATGGCAGATAAAGTATATCTTTTACCATTAACGGTTGAAAGCATTGAGCAAATTTTAGAAGAAAATGAAATTGATGCGGTACTTCCAACGATGGGCGGACAAACAGCCTTAAACCTTGCGAAAGAGGCAGAGGAATTAGGTATTTGGCAAAAATATAATGTTCGATTAATTGGAGTCGATATTAAAGCCATTGATAAAGCTGAAGACAGAGAGCAATTTCGTCAATGGATGATTGCGCTTGGTGTGAAAGTAGCAACTGCAAGAACAGCCAATTCATTTTTAGAAGGAAAAGAATTTGCACAAGAAATAGGATTTCCCTTAGTGATTCGACCTTCATTTACATTAGGTGGAACCGGCGGAGGCTTTGTACATGATAAAGATGATTTAGAAGAAGCGTTAGACAGAGGTTTGAAAGCATCTCCTATCCACGAGGTATTGGTAGAACAAGCTGTATTGGGTTGGAAGGAATTTGAACTAGAGCTTCTTCGCGATAGTGCGGACAACGTTTGTATCATTTGCACCGTCGAAAATTTTGATCCGATGGGTGTGCATACCGGCGACTCAATTACTGTCGCTCCGGCGATGACCCTTAGTGACACTGCTTTTCAGCATATGCGTGACACTGCAATTAGGATGATGCGCGATTTAGGAAATTTTGCGGGTGGTTGTAATGTGCAGTTTGCCATGAACCCCGAGAATGAAGAAATTATCGCCATCGAAATCAACCCGCGTGTGTCTCGTTCATCTGCATTGGCGAGTAAAGCTACAGGGTATCCGATTGCGAAGGTGGCCGCAAAACTTGCATTAGGCTATCACTTAAATGAATTAAAAAATCAAATCACCGGAACGACATCTGCATTTTTTGAACCGGCCTTAGATTATGTAATCGTAAAAATACCGCGTTGGAATTTTGATAAGTTTAAAGGAGCCAAAGATACTTTGGGCTTGCAAATGAAAAGCGTTGGTGAGGTGATGGCCATTGGCAGAAGCTTTACAGAAGCTATTCAGAAAGCCTGTCAGAGTTTAGAAAATAATGCAGTGGGGTTAGGTTATTACGGAAAAAGTTTGATGAAGACAGATGACATTTTAGAGTATTTGAAAACACCGAAATGGGACAGAATTTTCAGAATCAAAGATGCCTTGATGGCTGGCGTAAGTGTCAACTCAATTTCAAAAGCAAGTCATGGTATTGACAAATGGTTTCTAATTGAAATAAAGAAATTGTGCGATATTGAAAAAGAAATTGAGAAATATAAAATCGATACGTTACCAACTGAGTTATTGAGAAAAGCTAAACATAACGGATTCAGTGATGAGCAAATTGTACGTATCATGAATGATGGCACTGAAGATGAGTTGTATGAAAAACGAAAAGCCTTAGGCATTACTCGTGTGTTTAAAATGGTTGATACCTGTGCTGCAGAGTTCGAAGCGTTGACTCCTTATTTTTATAGTACGTTTGAAACACAATCTAAGTTTTCCAATTTAGTTCACAACGAATCCATCGTTACTGCTAAAAAGAAAATCATTGTATTAGGCAGCGGCCCCAATCGGATTGGCCAAGGTATTGAATTTGATTATTGCTGCGTGCATGGTTTACTTGCCATCAAGGAATGTGGTTATGAAGCCATCATGATTAATTGCAATCCGGAAACTGTTAGTACAGATTTTGATATGGCCGATAAACTTTATTTTGAGCCTGTGTATTGGGAACATGTTTGGGAAATTATTGAACACGAAAAACCGGAAGGAGTGATTGTTCAACTTGGTGGACAAACAGCCTTAAAAATTTCAAAAAAATTATTTGAAAAAGGAATTAAAATCATTGGTACTTCTTTCGACAATATGGACATTGCCGAAGACCGTGGTCGTTTTTCAGATATGTTGAAAGAACTTGAAATTCCATATCCGGATTATGGAAGTGCATATACCGTTGAAGAAGCCATTGAAGTAGCAAATCAGGTCGGTTATCCTGTACTCGTGCGACCGAGTTATGTGTTGGGCGGACAACGTATGCGTATTGTCATTAATGATGATGAAGTTGAAAAAGCTGTGGTGAGTATCATTAAACATATACCTGATAATAAAATTTTGATTGATCATTTTTTAGACCGTTGTCAGGAAGCTGAAGTCGATGCAATTTATGATGGCGAAGAAATTCATATCATGGGTGTGATGGAACATATTGAGCCGGCAGGTATTCACAGCGGTGACAGTCATGCCATGTTACCAGCATTTAATCTCACACCATTGATAGTCACGACGATGGAACATTATGCGTTGAAAATTGCGAAGGCATTAAACATCAAAGGGCTTATCAATATTCAGTTTGCCATTAAAGACGGGAATGTATTTGTCATTGAAGCAAACCCACGTGCATCACGTACTACACCGTTTATTGCAAAGGCTTATCAAATTCCGTATTTAAATATTGCCACAAAAATAATGTTAGGAGAGAACAAACTTTCTGATTTTACATTTGAAAAAAAATTAACCGGTTTTGCCATGAAAGAACCTGTTTTTTCGTTTGATAAATTTCCCGGTGTCAATAAAGAACTTGGACCTGAAATGAAAAGTACGGGTGAAGCCATTCGTTTCATTAAAGACTTGCGCGATCCTTATTTCAGACAGTTGTATAAAGATAGAAGTATGTATTTGAGTAAATAATTTGAGAATGAACAAACCCCTATTCAAAACATATTTTCTTTTCATTGTGCATGACCGAGCTAGGATTCATTTTACAATTTAAATCCTGCATCCTCAATTTTTGTCATCCTCAATTACTTTTGCCATCATCTAAAACAATTATGCAAAAACTATTTCTCTTCTTTTTCGTTTTCATTTCGGGGCAATCACTTTATGCGCAAGACAGCCTCGACATTAAAATTGGGCAAATGATTATGGTAGGGATATATGGAACTAGTGTGAATGAAGATTCAGCCATTATTCAGGATATAAAAAAAGGAATTGTTGGTGGTATTTTATTGTATGAGCGAAACCTGAATCCTATTAATACCGCAACGAATGTAATGAAACTGACAAGCGATTTGCAATCAGCCTCTTCAATTCCACTTCTTATTTCAATAGATCAGGAAGGCGGCAAAGTAAACAGGCTGAAAGAAAAATATGGTTTTAAACCCATGCCATCTGCGAAAAGTGTTGGCGAAAAACATGATGATACATACACACTTGATATTGCAAATACGATTGCAAGTACATTGGCTGATTGTGGTATCAATTTAAATTATGCACCTGTATTAGATATCGACAATCCTGCGTGTCCGGTGCTTGGAAAAAAAGATCGATGTTATTCTTCTAAGCCTGATAGTATTGCCTACATGGCTTCTATGATTATTGAGGCGCATCATAGGCATGGTGTGCAAACGGCACTCAAACATTTTCCGGGTCACGGAAATAGTACAACTGATTCTCATCTCGGCATGACCGATGTTACAAAAACATGGAAGGAAGAAGAATTGAGTCCATATCAAAAATTAATTGATGAAGGAAAAGCAGATGCGATTATGACAGGGCATATTGTGAATCAAAAATTAGACAGCACAGGAATGCCGGCCACACTTTCAAAAAAAATAATCACCGGACTTTTACGAAATCAAATGGGTTATCAAGGTGTTGTTATTAGTGATGATATGCAAATGCATGCCATCAGTAATTATTATAATTTTGAAGAAAGCATTGCACAATGTATTAATGCCGGTGTAGATATTTTAATGTTCAGTAATAATATCTCAGGAACGGAAAACTATTCGCCAATGAATGTGTATGCAACCATTAAACGTTTAGTATTAGAAGAAAAAATTTCAATGAGCAGAATCAATGAAAGCTTTGATAGAATTATGAAAATGAAAGGAAAGAAATAGTTTTCGATGTCCGATCCTTGATGTCCGATATCCGAAAATACAAGATATTCTAAATAGCTGATTTTACAAGGAACTAAGAAGAAAAATACAAGTTCAAATACAACCGACCATCGAACATAGAATACAATGAAGGTAAGTGCGGCTTTAAACCCAAAGTACGCATTAGAAAAAAGGAGTATTCTATTGCATATAGTTTTACAGATATTGCTCCGCTGAATGGTCACGATTACTATAAACTAACACAAATTGATATCGATGGCAAAGAAAGTGAGAGCACAATAATAGCTGTGTATGTTGCGACTAAATCAGAAGTGAATATATACCCGAATTCCTTTTATGATGAATTGAATATTGACATGAATACATCCGAACCTATGATTGCAAAGATTGATATTGCTGATGTTACCGGGCGAATAGTACGAAATATAAAAATAGTATTACAAGAAGGAAGCAATACAAACAAAATAGATATGCAATCATTTAGCAATGGAGTTTACAGTATACGTATCAGCAATGAACAAGGATTTTATTACACGCAAACTGTCAGAAAATAGTTTGCGCTTATACCGAAATGAAATACTATATCGACAATAGTATTTCAATCGGCATACTGCCATCTAAGATTTCTAAATAACCCTTTGATCTATTTTGTAAATCAAGATGTTATTAACTCTTGTTATTTTAATGAACTGTGTCAAAAAGAATTTGATGGCGCATTCATCGTGATATGTAGCTTTTACCTTGCGTGAGGGATAGTAGTGGAAATCCCCTGACGCTTCGGTCAGGGATTGGAACGGATAGCCCGACCCTGAAGCAGGCCCGTTGACAAACTCTGTCAGCTTGAATTCACTGATACATTCTGTTTGTCAAAGGGGCGATTCGGGGGCACGCCCAAACTTAACGCAGGATTAGTTTGGAACGTGAGCCGATAGAATTTCATTTGGTGTAGAGAAAGGAGCGTTTGATTGAACGACCTTATTCAAAATAAAATTCTTATCGTTATCTGCATTATTATATTTCACTGCACCATCCATATTAGCATCTTCAGTTCTGTAAACAGGGACTAAGATATTATTTGGAGTGGCCAAGCCAACGGCATAAATGATAGGTTCTTTATCATTATTCAAACCATTGTATTTGGTGGTCTTGTCAGTTCTCGTATCACCCGGCCATAATAATCTGTACGAGCCATTTGTTTCTCTCGACACATTGGTCACTCCGGCTTTGGCCCATACCGGTGCACTTGTACTGAAGTCAACTACTTGTGTTGTGCTTGTCAATGCTAAACTTGTAGCCGTCATAACACCTAAATGGTTTCGATGTTTGATAGAGACATAATAATTGCCCGGGCAAACACAAGAGAAGTACAATGGATTTCCGTTTACATCTACCACATCCCCGTCGCGTTGTATCAATGCATTTTTGGTTGCTACTTTTGTATACGCAGCATCGGTTGTTCTGATTTCAACATTCACCCAATCAACGATGGCATTATTACCTGTAATGGCAAACATAGCAGCCGTTGTAGTTTCACCTCCATTGTATCCAGGGCATCCGATTGGCGTAAAGCTTAATGCGGTATAAGGCTCTGTCAATGGCAATACATTTCTGCAACGCAAACTATCTTGCATTAAACCACTACCCATATAAGGGCCTGATAACAATGCTTTTGGCGATACGTTGATACCATTTGTAAGTGTCAGTATTAATGTTAATGCTGAATCACAACCGGCTGCATTTGCCGTTGTATAAGTGTAAGTACCTGCAACAGTGTACGTCACGTTATTTGTCCATATGTATGCATTACATGCTGCAACAGTTGTTGTACTTGCACTGCCATATTTTATGGTTAAATGTAAGGTTGATGTGTTTAAACAACCATAAGGATTTAGTGTTGTATAGGTGTAAATTCCGCTAGCTGTATAGGTTGTACCGAACCAAGTGTATGAGTTACATTGAGCCGTTGTAACATCGCCTGCAGTTGTGCTATAATTAACGGTAAGGTTTAATGTAGATGTTTGAAGGCATCCTGTCGCATTCAATGAAGTAGCAGTATACACGCCACTGTTTGTATAAGTAACTCCATTTGCAGACCATGTATAATTATTACAAGCAATGGCAGTGCTTTGTGAAGTACTGCTATAATTGATTGTCAAGTTAAGTGTAGCAGTGTGAAGACAACCTGTGGCATTCATTGAAGTAGCAGTATAAACACCACTTGTAGTATAGGTTATTCCATTTGCAGTCCAAGTATAACTATTACATGCAGTTGCTGTGCTTTGTGATGATGTGCTGTAATTGATAGTTAAAATCAATGTGGCAGTATGAACACAACCTGAGGCATTTAATGAAGTAGCCGTATATACACCACTTGCAGTATATGTTATTCCATTCGCAGACCAAGAATATGAATTGCAATTGGTAGCGATACTTTGAATAGAACTGCTATAGTTTACTGTAAGGTTTAATGTAGCTGTATTTACACAACCCGCCGTATTTAATGACGTGAATGTATATGTGCCACTAGTTGTATAAGTTGCTCCATTCCATGTATACGAATCGCATGCAGTTATGGTGGCATTGCCATTCGTTGAACTATTATTAATTGTCAAATTTAATGTGGCTGTATTTACACAACCCGAAGCATTTGTTGACGTGAATGTATATGTACCACTTGTTGAATAGGTTGCTCCGTTCCATGTATATGAATTGCATGAAGTTATTGTTGCATTGCCGTTTGTGGAATTGTAATTAATTGTCAAATTTAGTATTGCAGTATTGACACATCCGGATGCATTGATTGATGTGAATGAGTAAATACCACTTGCGGTATATGTATTACCATTCGCTGACCATATATATGTATCACAAGCTGTGGCTGAACTTTGAGAAATTGAGTTGTAATGAACTGTCAGATTTAAGGTAGCCGTATTCAAACATCCGGAAGTGTTTAATGAAGTGTATGTATAAATTCCGCTTGTTGTATAGGTTACTCCATTCCATGTATAGGCATCGCATGCTGTTACTGTAGCATTACCATTGGTAGAACTATAATTGACTGTCAAATTAAGAGTTGCCGTATTTATGCAACCGGAAGTGTTTAATGATGTGAATGTATATATGCCACTTGCTGTATGGGTTGTGCCATTCCATGTATATGAATCACAAGCTATAACTGTTGCGTTTCCATTGGTTGAACTATTATTTACAGTCAAGTTTAATGTGGCAGTATGAAGACATCCTGCTACATTTATTGAAGTAGCTGTGTAACTGCCACTCGCGGTATAGGTATTTCCATTTGCCGGCCATGTATAGGCGTTACAAGCAGTTACTGTACTTTGTGATGCAGTGCTGTTATTGATAGTCAAATTGAGGATGGCAGTATTCATACAACCCGACGTATTTAGTGATGTAAATGTGTATACACCAGATGCTGTATAGGTTACGCCATTCCATGTATAGGCATTACAAGCTGTAATTGTTGCATTCCCGTTGGCTGAGCTATTATGAATAATGAGGTTCAATGTAGCGGTATTCAAACAACCGGAAGTATTTATTGAAGTATATGTATACACACCACTTGCAGTATATGTGGTTCCATTCCAACTATAGGTATCGCATGCAGTAGCTCCAATATTTCCATTACTTGTATTGAAATTAATAGTGAGGTTTAAGGTGGCTGTATTCACACATCCTGCTGTATTCAACGAAGTGAATGTATATACACCGCTAACAGTATAGGTAACGCCATTCCATGTATAACTGTCGCAGGCAGTAATTGTTGCATTTCCATTGCTTGTGCTGTTATTGATAGTTAAATTTAAAGTAGCAGTATTTACACAACCGGAAGAGTTTAAGGAAGTGAATGTATAAATTCCGCTGCTTGTATATGTAACTCCATTCCACAAATATGAATTGCATGCAGTTGCAGTTACATTTCCATTTGTAGAACTGTGATTAACGGTCAAATTCAAAACGGCTGTATTTATACACCCTGATGCATTCAACGAAGTAAATGTATATATTCCACTTGCGGTATACGTTATACCATTCCATGTATAAGCGTTGCAAGCGGAGGTTGTTACATTGCCATTTGAAGAACTGTGATTGATAGTCAAATCTAATGTGGTAGTAAACATACAACCCGCTGCATTCAATGAAGTAAAGGAATAAATTCCACTTGAGGTATACGTAACTCCATTGGCTGCCCATGTATAGGAATTACATGCAGTAGTAGTTTGTGTGACGTTGGTAGCGGTATTAATAGTGAGGTTAAGAACATTGGTATTAATACATCCTGCTGCTGTTGTGGTTGTATATGTATAGGTGCCCGATGTTGTATAAATGGCACCATTCACTGCCCATTGATAAGCTCCACATGCTGATACGGTTGTATTTGTTGTTGAACCCTGATCGACAATTAAACAAAGTACCCAAACAATAGGGCAGCCATTTGCATTTTGTGTAATGAAATAATAGGTTCCTGAAACGGAATAAGTTACTCCATTTGCAAGCCATGTAAAGGAACCACAGGTGGTAATATATGAAGTACTGACCAAGGTTTGATACAATGTTAAATGTAAATATGTGGTGTGTATACAACCTGCATTATTTACGGTATGCGAGTAAATACCCGAGGTGGTATAGGTAACACCATACCATGTATATTGATCACACCATGTATAATAAATATCTGATGAAGTGCCACCGGTTATGGTTAAACAAACGACATCAACATTTGGGCAACCGGCTGCATTTTGTGAAAGTATATAATACGTGCCTGATGCGGTGTATGTAACGCCATTCACCGGCCATGTATAGGAAACACATGCAGTAATAAAACTAGTTGTCACAGTAGTATGAAGGATGGTGAGGTGTAAATAGGTGGTATGAATACATCCTGCGTTATTGGCTGTATGCGTATAAATGCCTGATGTAGTATAAGTTGTTCCAAACCAAGTATACTGATCACACCAAATCATGGTATCATGTGATACAGTTCCGCCGCTAAATGTCAACCATAGGAAATCTACTTGAGGACAACCGGCAGCATTTTGTGAAACAACGGAATAAGTGCCTGCTATAGAGTAGGTCACATTATTTAAAGGCCATGTATAATAACCACAAGAAACAATTGTCGTGGTATTGACTGTTGTATAATTAATAGTAAGATTCAATGTATCTGTTACAACACAACCCTGAGAGGTGGTATGTAATTGCGTGTATACACCCGATGTTGTGTAGGTAACACCTAACCATGTATATTGATCACACCATGTGAAGTAAGAATAAGTTCCCAACGCAACTGCACTTGTTGGTTGTATTGTCACTACCGTTGTTCCTGTGCAACCTTTTGCATCTGTGGCTGTAATTGTGTAGGTTCCGGCAACATATGAAGTTGCAAGAGGTAACCCATTTACTGTAAATATTAAAGGTGCATAGGGAACGCCACCGGTAGCCGTTGGGATTAATGTGGTAGTTCCGCCTGCACATGCTAATGGTACAAATGTAACATTCACAACGATAGGTGCAGCCACAGGTAAATTACCGGATGTAGAATAAAAACAACCATGATCATCTTCAATAGAAATATGATAAACACCTCCACTTAATGCTTCTAAATTTGTGGCAAAATTATTTGTGAGTATATCATTTAAGGTATCGCCGGCAGCGTTTGTCCACCATGTTAAATAACCTTGTAATTGGTTAGTGCCTCCGGTAATATTTACTGAAAGAGCTCCGTCATTTCCGAGACATGAGACAACCGAATCGACAGTAAATGATGCGGCTAAAGGTGCAGGTTCAATAAAATTAATTGTTTGGCAAATTGTGCATGTTCCATCAGTCGCGCATACTGTATGAGTCCCTGACTCAAGTCCGCTAAAATAGCCAAAGGTATTCGAAGTTGATGGTTGAGTAGGACTGGTAATAGTAAATGTATATGAGCCCGAAGGTGAAATAAATGCCTGTAAGGAAGCATCCTTATTACCATTGCAGGAAATAGGTTGGTCTTCAAGAACACTTAATGTAAAACTACAACCAATCATAATAATGGTTAAGTTCAATGTTTCTGTATGAAGACAGCCTCCGGCATTTACTGAAGTGACTGTATAAATACCACTGTTTGTATAGGTTGTACCATTGATTGCCCAAGTATATGAGCCGGGAGCAGAAATCGTTGATGAATTTGATGTGCTGTTATTGATAATCAAATTTAAGGTTACCGTATTCACACAACCTGCAGCATTCAGTGAAGTGAATGTGTAAACTCCACTTGACGTGTAGGTTGTTCCATTGACAACCCATGTATATGAATCACATGCAGTTGCGGAAGAAGTTGAAGATGTGCTATTATTGATAGTCAAAATCAATGTAGCTGTGTGTAAACAAGCGGCAGCATTTAAAGATGTAAATGTATATGTGCCGCTAGATGTATATGTAGTTCCGTTTGCAGACCATGTATAAGAATTACATGCGGTTGCAGAAAACGATGACGAGGTACTGTTGTTGATGGTTAAGTTTAATGTAGCAGTGTGCACACAACCTCCGCCATTTAATGAAGTAAATGAGTACATTCCGCTTGTCGTATACGTTGCTCCGTTTGCAGACCACATATAAGAATCGCATGCTGTTGCAGAAGTGGATGAAGAGGTGCTGTTATTGATAGTTAAATTTAATGTTGATGTATGCACACAACCTGCAGCATTTAATGAGGTTGATGTAAACGTACCGCTTGCCGTATACGTTGTTCCGTTTGCAGACCATGTATAGGAATTACATGCCATTGCAGAAGTGGATGAAGAGGTGCTGTTATTGATAGTTAAATTTAATGTTGATGTATGCACACAACCTGCAGCATTTAATGAGGTTGATGTAAACGTGCCACTTACCGTATACGTTGTTCCGTTTGCAGACCATGTATAGGAATTACATGCGGTCGCTGATGAAGAGGATGATGTACTTGTATTAATTGTTAAGTTCAAATTCAAGATTGAATCACAACCCGATGCATTTCCCGCTGCCATGGTATATGAGTAAGTACCACTTGATGTGTACGTTACACTATTAGTCCACGTATAAGAATTACAAGCGCTAATTGCAGTGGTGCTAGTTGAATTATTACACGCCGCTGCATTTAATAAAAACGGAGAACTACCAATCGGAGAAGGTGATATCAATCCGCTTAGGGCTTGCAAAGTTCCAGCTGCTGCTGCATTTGCTGTGCCATTAATGGCGTAGCTTGTTCCAGGAGGTGTAACAATCATAGTAGTAACGCATTGTGTTTTGCCTGCTGCTGTTATCAATTGAATGGCAGATAAAGGCGCACCCGGAAGGAATGGATTGTAATTTGTGCCAAGGGCTACGAATGATAATGGGGTAGTACCGGTTGATGTTGTCACGGAGTTGACCCTCATGGTTGCTAAACGTATAGGAACACCCGCTGTCAAAAGCACTTCATTACCCGCTGCTGCATTTGTGGTAGTACCTCTCAAATGTCCAGAGGCTGCAGTATAACCGGATGTCACAACTGGCAAGGTAGACAAACTTGCATCTCTCGAAACAAATGAATGTGTAATAAATCCTGCTCCATTCAAGCCTGTGGTATGATTTAGCCCCCACGAATATCCCCTGATGGCTAATGCTGTAGTACCCGTATTGGTACAATACACATCATATTGAAATTCACTTGGCGAAGTCTGTATCATATTACTTACTGTAATTAATACTGTAGTAACAGGTGTGGCACTTATGGTTAAGTTTAGGGTTTCAGTATGAGTACAACCGGCTGCATTCAGTGATGTGAAAGTATATATTCCGGAAACGGAATACGTCAAACCGCTTACTAACCATGTGTATGGACTTATCTGATTTATTGTTGTTGTATTTGATGTGCTATTATTAATAGTTAAGTTCAATGTGGTTGTATGCACACAACCTGCAGCATTTAATGATGTTGTTGTGTAAGTACCACTGGCAGTATATGTTACACTATTTGCAGACCATGTATACGAATTACAGGATGTTGCTGTTGATGAAGATGCAGTGCTATTATTAATAGTTAAGTTCAATATTTAGGACTGCACACTACTTGCAGCGTACAATGATGTTGATGTAAAATCACCGATTACCGAATACGTTATTCAATTCG
>JANNYV010000430.1:0-7239 GCA_031410275.1 Bacteroidota bacterium | reverse complement strand
CGTTCATCTTCGGTAGCCACCAAGGCGTCGATAGTGGTTTGCGCAATCTCTTTATAGCTGACGGGGTCTCTGTTTTCTAAATATAGAAGTCCGATTTTACTACCGTCACCTGCGAAAATTTCAGATGCTGCCGATGATTTTGGATTTTCGAGTTCAACCATTTTTGGCATATATCCCAACCATCCGGCATTAATCATCAGTAATAAAAGATTGAAGCCGATGATACTTGCTAAAAATGCCCACCATAAAAACTTGATACTTCTTTTCATAAATCTGAACGATAAATAAGGAAACAAAACTATCTTATAAAAAACTAAAATACAGAATTAGTTTAGAATTTTAGGAAATGTTTAGGGCGGCTATAAATTTCCTCGGCAGAGTGCCTAGCCTGTTTGTTGGTAGAGAAGTTGGTGAATGATAGAACAGTTTGCTTAGGTAATACCGAAAGGTTAGGTGATATAAAACAATTGAGCGAAAAAAACGTTCTATAAGTTAAGAAGTCATTGCTGCAATAGATTTTCGGCAGACCAATACTAAACAAACGATAAACAATTAACTTTGAAGTATTAGCACCATGAAAACTATATTCATCATTGCAAGTTTTTCTATTTGTATTCTGACAGGAAGTGCTCAGGAAAAACGGGTTGTTGTATTATTTGATTATAATAAATCGGACATTCCGGATTCATCAATGTTTAAGTTGATGAAAATTATTGCCAAAAATAATATCACAAATGTCATGATAGAAGGGCATTGCGATAGTATCGGTTCACAACAATATAATTATATACTCTCCGAAAAGCGGGCGCAGGAGGTCAAGAAACTTCTTACTCAAAACGGTGTTGATAAATCAACTATTAAGACCTGTATCGGCTATGGCGAAGACCAACCTTTTATATCGAATATTTCTGAAAAAGACAGGCAACAAAACAGGCGAGTATTGGTACACTTTTTTATCAAAGAGTCAGTAAAGCATGATACAATAAAATCAACTTCGGGATTAGATCGCAAAGATTTTAAAGCAGGTAAAAAAATAATCTTGCAGAATATGTTATTTTACGGAGGACAACATATTCTGAAACCCGAATCGTTTGCTGTGCTGCAAAATTTATGTGAGATCTTACAAAGGAACCCGACCTTAAAAATTGAAATTCAGGGACATGTTTGTTGTACAAGTTTTGAATTAGATGGATATGATATTGACACTCGCACAGATAATTTATCGGTAAACAGAGCGGCCATGATTTATGATTATTTAAATACGAATTGTGGAATTCCTAAAAGCAGACTTAGTTATAAAGGTTTTGGAGGCACTCAAAAAATTATTGAGAATGATTTTACAGAAGCACAACAACGGATCAACAGACGGGTAGAGATAAAGGTGTTAGAAGAGTAGGCATAAATCATAAGTTATAAGTCATATTCGCAAGTGGGCGGTCAGGTTATGACACCCATTATTTAAACAAAGTAAATAAGACAAAATGGTAAACAGAAATTTCACACCTTTCCCAATTTTGACAACTGAAAGGCTCACTCTTAGACAATTATCAATAGATGACCAGCAAAATATTTTTGCTTTGCGTTCTGATGGAGAAATAAACAAATATCTTGACAGAGCACCGAGCAAGACAATTGAAGATGCAATAAACTTTATCAACAAGGTGAATGATAACATCCAAAAAAACAATTCAATTTATTGGGTAATTATTTTGACGAAGCGAAAAACATTTGTTGGGACAATTTGCCTTTTTGACTTTTCAAACGGAAAAAATAAGTGTGAAATCGGTTACGAACTTTCGACAAACTTTCAAGGACAAGGAATAATGAAAGAAGCGACTGAAAAAGTTATTAACTATGCCTTTCAGACAATAAGACTTCAAAAAATAGAAGCATTTACACATAACGGCAATAGAAATTCAATAAAACTTTTGAATAAATTGGACTTTATTAAATCAGTTGAAGATGATAAAGAAAACCCTGGCTTTAATACGTTCACTTTGACAAATTTGCTTGGCAATACATAATTCAAAACATGTAGTGAAAAGCCCGAACCGCTGACATGTGCTAAAAAGAAAGTACAAGTTCGAAATTCGAAAAAAAGAATCTGAAGAAAACTATTTGCCGGGCTTAAATAAATTGTCGTGCTTTCAGTTCAAGATATTTATTCACGACACTTACCGTTAATTTTGAAGGGGGAGTATACACAGCAAGGATACCATTTTTTTGAAGGGCTCTGACAATCATTTTCTTTTCATAAATAAATTTATCGGCAATGGTTTTGATATAAATATCTTCTAAGCTATCGCTTCTGTTTTCATGCATCGTGGTTACTTCAGTATTTTCGAATAAGACAACACAAAGCAAATGTTTTTGATTCATTATTTTCAAATATGGAAGTTGCCGTTCAAAGCCGGTCAACGTTTCGAAGTTGGTAAAGAGTAATAATAGGCTTCGTTGTCCTGCTCGTTTATTGACCACACTGTATAAATCGGCGAAATTACTTTCGAGGAATTTTGTTTCTTGCTTATACAATGTCTCCATCACATAATTGAATTGCTTTTTAGCCTTGGAGGGTTGTAATACTTCATGCACTTTTTCGCCGAAAGTGATCAACCCTATTTTATCATCTTTTTGTAGCGCTACATATGAAAACATCAGGGCTGCATTAATTGAATAATCGAGTAGCGTTAAATGCTCGAAAGGCATTTTCATCAAACGTCCTTTATCGATGAGGCAATAAATTTGTTGTGATTTTTCATCCATAAAGGAATTAATCATCAGTTGACTTCTTCTGGCGCTTGCCTTCCAATTGATGGTGCGTGCATCATCGCCTCTGTTATATTCTTTTATATGATCGAACTCCGTGCTAACGCCTCTCCGAAACTGCCGTCTGCCGCCACTTGCAGCCTGCATATCAGGAATGGCTTTGATTTGAAATTTGCGTAGTTGTAAAAACGATGGATACACTTTGACTGTCTTCTCTTCGAGCGCTGTAAATCGTCTTTGCACAAATTTTAATGCTGTAGAGGTATAGACATGAATGTTGCCAAACTGGTATTCGCCTCGTTGATGAGGCTTTAAGGCATAGTTAATTTCAGAGGAAGATGCTGCCTGCAGTTTTCGTTGTATCAGAAAATCCCTTTTTTGAAATTGAAAGGGCAATTCATCAATCACTGACACAAACACAGGCAACTGATAATTTGATTGAATATTCAGGCGAATATTATTTTCTTCGGCATTACTTAGTACATCATGAACATTTCTTTTTGCTTTCAATGAATTTTTTGGAAGGAATAAAATGGCATAATCAATACAAGTTAAAATACTTAGGAAGGCAAATACTCCTTTTGCTATAATCATCAGTGCCGGAACAAAATAAGTTGAAATAAAAAGCAACACCAACAGCCCCCAACACAAAAAAAATCGTGAGGTAACAAAAAGGTCTTTGATAAAATGCCGGGGTTTCATACCTTTTTGTTAGGGAGTTAATGGGTTTGTGGGTTAAGGAGTTATTTGGTTAAGGAGTTAAAGGGTTCTTGCTTAAAAATGTTTCAAACAGTTTGAGTAAATGCCGGCACTTAAAACCA
The DNA here is from genome assembly GCA_031410275.1 of Bacteroidota bacterium. GTDB lineage: Bacteria > Bacteroidota > Bacteroidia > Chitinophagales > Chitinophagaceae > OLB11. The sequence goes on along the minus strand of JANNYV010000430.1, from coordinate 3,652 downwards.
ACGGAGCGGATTTCGTTTGGCGGACAAAATATATCGTTTGATATTCATCCAAAAGGCAACTATGAAATACACAATAATAGGCGAGCCGAATGTGAGAAACGAAATATAAATAAACCACATTCTGATTCGCGTAATAGAAATATTTAGACGTTCACCTAACAAGGTACAAACCCCAAACAATTGCCATTCGAAAAAATGCCGTATACGATTCATGTAACAAATGTAAAAAATGTTGTTGATTCTGTTTTATTTTTTGGAAATTAATTTGAATAATATTGTTTGATAATCTTGTTTGGCAATGTTGTTTGTTGCTGGCAGCATAGGGCGTTTCTCCATGTTGATGGATGTCGCTTTTGCAGGGCTTCGGAGAATGAGATTTTCTCAGGGTGTTTTCGATACGTTTGTAGATATCACACTTTCAGGACTTGGGACATCAATTTAGTTCAATGTTGAATGAAGATTCTACAGCTGACATCTAGCCCTGATGGTAGTGGAAATCCCTCTGACCGAAGCGTCAGGGGATTGGAGCGAACAGCAGGTGGATTGCTCTATAATGATTCCCTGCTTGGCTGCAAAAATGTATTTGAAAAAATGAAATGTGCTCCTTCAGCCTTACGACTATTGTAGTACATTTGCCAAACTCATGAAGGAAATTTCAAACCGTTCCGCCACTTTCAATTTTGCTGTTGAACAACGTTTCACAGCCGGTATGATATTGCTTGGAACTGAGATAAAATCGATGCGGCAGGGCAAAGCTAGTTTCAATGACAGCTATTGTTTTCTTCATGACGGTGAATTGTTTATTAAGAGTTTGCATATTGCCGAATACTCACATGGCACTTCTAATAATCATGATCCGCTGAGAGACCGCAAACTTTTATTAAGCCGTAAAGAACTTCGCAAAATTGAAAACAAAACAAAGGAAAAAGGGTATACGATAATTCCCTTGCGCATTTTTTTAAGTGAAAGTGGTTATGCAAAAATAGAAATAGCGCTGGCAAAAGGGAAGAACACGTTTGATAAACGGCATAGTATTAAAGCCAAAGATGCTGAACGGGAAATGAAGCGTGAGATGAAATATTAGCTATCGATGTTCGGTTTTCGATGTTCGATGCCCGGGCACATTCCCCGTAAATTTCGTGCTTATAATTTTCACTTTTACCCTATTTCAGTTATCCACAATTCCTAACTACTCAAGAATTTCCCTAGTTACTAAATAATTTCCCTAGTTACTAAATACCGCTTTTTTAAAATTAAGTGCCATTCTACTTTTACATCCACAATCAAACAGAATGCTAAAAGTGATCACCTTATTGAGTTTATTTGTCACACAAAACATGTTTGCGCAAAGCATTGGTTTTGGATGGGCAAAAAGTTTTAATGGCGTTAATCAGGAGGTAGGAAAAGCCATTGCAACAGATGCTACAGGCAATATATATACTGCCGGTTATTTTACAGGCACGGTTGATTTTGATCCGGGAGCAAATACCATGATGCTTAGTTCAGCCGGGCAACAAGACTTATTTATTTCTAAATTAGACGCAACCGGAAATTTTGTTTGGGCCAAACGCATTGGTAGTGTTGGGAATGATATTGCGACTTCTATTGCGTTAGATGCAGTTGGCAATGTATACTGCACCGGGTTTTTTCATAGTAATGTTGATTTTGATCCGGGCAATGCAATAGCAAATCTGACAGGTGCAACAATAAATAGTCAGGATATTTTTGTACTGAAATTAAATGCATCCGGAAATTTTTGTTGGGCAAAAAGTTTTGGCGGAAGTGGTTATTACGATGCATTCAATAATTTGTATGATGCGGTTTCTACCGGGTATGCCATTCAGGTAGATGCCGCTTGCAATGTGTATACAACGGGTGGCTTTTTGGGTACCATTGATTTCAATCCGGGAAATGCTTTATATAATATGGCTTCGTTATCTGTTTCAAATATTTTTATTTCTAAATTAGATTCATCAGGAAACTTCCTATGGGCAAAAGCTATGGGTGAAAATAAAATGGGTGACGAAGCCTATTCTATTACAATTGATACAAGCTGTAATGTATACACCACAGGGGTTTTCGGCGATACGGCCGATTTCGATCCAGGGCCTGCTGAATATAGTTTAATATCAACGGCGTATACAAGTGCTTTTATTTTAAAATTGGATGCGGCGGGAAATTTTGTTTGGGCAAAAAAAATGGGAGGTAATACTGCCACCGATCAAGCCACAGGCTTTTCAATTGTACTCGATGCAAATGGAAATATTTATACGGCCGGAAATTTTAAAGGCAATGCTGATTTTGACCCGGGAGTGTCAACGAATATTGTTAGCTCTTCAGGCAATACTGACATTTTTATTTCTAAATTAAATAATGCCGGAGATTTTAGTTGGGCAAAAAAGTTTGGCGGCACTAGCAGCGATTACTGTTATTCGCTTGCAGTAGATGCTAATCAATTTGTATATACTGTTGGGTCGTTTAAAGGGACAGTTGATTTTAATCCTGGGAATGATACTGTCTTCATGACGTCGACATTGCCCGCGACGTCAGATATTTTTATTTCGCGATTGAATGCTGCCGGTGATTTTATAAATGCGTATCAAATTGGTGGACCGGGAAATGATTTGGCAAATACAATTCGTTTAGATGCAGGAGGGAATCTTTTCATAACGGGTTATTATAGCAATGCTGTTGATTTTGATCCGGGGCAAAATGTATGCAATTTAATTTCTTCAGGAAGTGTCGATGCCTTTGTTCTTGCGATGCATCAAAATGGTTTCACTTTACCTGTTTCACTCAAGGACTTTTATGGTATGGAAATAAAAGAGGGAAACTTATTGAAATGGGAAACAGAGAATGAAACAAATGCAAGTCATTATGAAATAGAAAAAAGCGCTGATGGTATTCATTTTTCAATGATTGGAATTGTAAAATGTTTGGTGAATGCTACAACAAAATCAGATTATAGTTTCGTAGATAATACTATGTCCAATACAATAAATTATTACAGGCTAAAGCAAGTTGACTTAGATGGAAAATACATGCTTTCAAGAATCATTGAAATAAACAATAAAGATGTCAATGATGGGATGACAGTATTTCCCAATCCAAGTGGCGGGGAACTCACTATTCTTTTGAATCATGAAATTAAAAATGGCATACTAAAAATAAAAGATTGCAATGGAAATATACTTGCTGAAAAAAGGAATATCAATGGACAAAGTTTTTTCTTCGACAGTTCGTCTCTTTCAAATGGAATTTATTTTATTGAAATTGAGAGACGCGATACAGAAAAAGATTTAATTAAAAATAATAAAATGAACATAAAGAAAATACAATTGATGAAATAGGGTGAGTAAAAATAATAGGACATGTTTTAAATGGGATAGATAGGTAAGATTTGTTTTTTGGGTGATTAGAAATGGTGAGTTTGTGGGGAACTCACCTTTCTTTCCTTCTTTGTACGAAATTAAGATTTATTTTTTGAGTGATTAGAAATGGTGAGTTTGTGGGGAACTCACCTTTCTTTTCTTCTTTGTACGAAATTAAGATTTGTTTTTTGGGTGATTAGAAATGGTGAGTTTGTGGGGAACTCACCTTTCTTTCCTTCTTTATACGAAATTAAGATTTGTTTTTTGGGTGATTCAGAAAT
>JANNYV010000429.1:0-4236 GCA_031410275.1 Bacteroidota bacterium | reverse complement strand
CTGTTTCTCGAAAAGAAAAATTATAAGGTCACCACTTTCAACAATGACCGTAATGGCTTTTGCAATAATTCCTTTTACTTCTTTTTTCTTATGCTCCTGCATCAGGGGCGAATGATCTTCGAACCATTGCGCTTCTTTTGCAATAGCAGCAATACGTTTCGTTGCTTCTTCATCTTTCACACTAACATAGCTTTCATAACTTCCCTTTTTTCCGATGGCATCTAAATACACCTCTATAAAACCATTGATACCATCTATTTTACTTTCTGTATCCTTTACCCAAGCAATGCTATAATCATCAAAATCTTTGAGGTCTCCGCTACGCAAATATTTCACCAACAATTCCATTGTGTGTTTTTGTTTTTCATTTTCGGCCACTGTAATGGCTTTATCTAACCAATAGCAAATTTTATCAATCGCAGCACCATACATGCCACCACTTTTCCAAACTTTCTCAGTGATTTTCCCGTTTACTTTTACAACTTTACTATTCAATCCCCAACTTGGTGCATTGCCGGTGGTGGGCATTTTATCATAAAAATCTTCTACTTCTTTTTGCGTTACACCTTCATAAAAATTATTACTCGAGGCTGTTATATTATCAATACCTGAACGTAAATCAACACACTTTGGTTCTATACTCATATCATAAAAAAGTGGATTCACTCTTGACCAAAAAGCGTCAATACTTTCGCTTTTCTCTTTGGGCAAGGCAACCGTATTGCTGTTTATAATAAGTGTTTTAAAATAGGCAGCACTGCATCCGGGAATAAATTTATCATTGCTGTAATGATGATGATTACCATTACTAAACCAAAAACGTCCGCAATACTCTTTAAATTTTTTCCAGTCTTCAGTCTTCTTATTCCCTTTGTAAGTACCGTATATGGTCTCTATTGTTTTACGAAGTAAAATACCATGCTTACTTTTTTGATCATAAATGATATCACGACCCGAGAGAGTTGCTTCATACAAATAATAGGATAACTTTTTTTCTTTTGCGCTCAACTTCTCAAACCCGGGAACCTGATAACGCAATACCTGAAGATCGGCAAATGATTCTGCCATCACATTAAATTTACCCGTCGTTTGGGGCGAGCCACCACCTTTTGCCATGGCATTATTCATTGAAAAAAAAAGGGAGCTGACTGTGAGTATTGTACAAAGAGATTTTAATTTCATGATGTAATTTTTATTTGTATGAAGCGGTAAAGATAATTTTTTTCTTTAGAATGAGCTTGTCAAAAAGTGCTGAATTCAACAAGAAAATAAAGGACTTATGTAAGTATAAAGGTTCTATACCCAACAGGTACGTTTCGATATGCTGAATAGACCTATTCCTTTTGCTACATATTTTTATACTTTTCGATTCTATTTCATACTTTAGCACGCTCTATTTAAAATGAAATACTTCTGTTTCCTATTCTTGTTGACAAGTGCCATGATTACGTTTGCAAAAACCAATGAGCCTGCAAAAAACAAAAAGAGAACGGTATTCGCTTCGTGGGGATATAACAGAGCTTTTTACACCCATTCTGCCATTCATTTTATTGGAAACGAATATGACTTTACCTTAAAGCAAAGCATTGCTAAAGACAGGCAATCACCATTTGCAATTGATCCATATTTTAAGTTGAGTAAATTAACCATACCACAATACAATTTTGCCATTGGTGTGAGTATTTCAAAAAATTGGGCCATATCAATTGGGCAAGATCATATGAAATATGTTGTGCAACAATATTCGCATGCTGTTCTTGATGGTTATATTCATTCGAATTCTGAATTTGCAGGTGAATACCACAATCAACCTATAACCATAACACCTCACTTTCTTCAATACGAACATACCGATGGCTTAAATTATGTGCACTTTGAGGCCGATAAAACCCACACTTGGTTTCAGAAGAAACATGTGCATATTCAAACAGCATTGGGATGTCATGCGGGTGTTTTAATTCCGAGGTCAGATGTGACATTAATGAATTACAAACGGAATAATACATTTCATTTGGCAGGTTATGGGCTAGGTATTCATGCCGGCGTTCATGCAAGTATTTTCCGTTATTTCTTTTTTCAATTCGATACTAAAGATGGGATTATAAATATGCCTTATGTATTAACGCGGGGTATTGATTATAAGGATAGAGCTAAACAACATTTTGTTTTTTTTGAATTTTTTACTTCCTTGGGTATACAATATCCTTTTTAATGATTGCTGCTATTTATGAACCTAAAAAATGACAGACGATGTCAATAAAAAAATCAATGGCTGAACTTGAACGAAAATCAATCGATGAGTTTAGGCAATCAAAAAAAATTCCAGTAGTTGTAATTTTAGATGAAGTACGAAGCATGAATAATGTTGGTTCGGTATTTCGTACAGCAGATAGCTTTTTGGTTGAGGCTATTTATTTATGTGGTGTAACGCCAACGCCACCGCATCGTGATATTCAAAAGACAGCATTGGGCGCTACCGAAACGGTTACATGGAAATATACTGCAACAACACAGGAAGCCGTGAACGAATTAAAACAACAAGGCTATACTATTTATGCCGTTGAACAAGTGCATGAGAGTTTGTTATTACATCATTTCAATATTGAACAAGATAAAAAATATGCCTTTGTTTTTGGCAATGAAGTACATGGTGTAGAGGAAGCAATCATTGCCATGTCGGACGGGGTCATCGAAATTCCGCAACTCGGCAGTAAGCATTCGCTTAATATTTCGGTGAGTGCCGGTATTGTTCTATGGGAAGTTGCGAAACAATATTTGCGATCATGATTGGCATTTCTTTATGCTTTAAAATAAATACAATGCTATAAATTCGCAGTTCAATATGAATCCGGTTTTGAAATTTATATTTATTGTTGCCTTCCTATTATCTTGTGCATGTCACATACAGGCGCAATCGCGTCAATCAGATTCGATGAAGAATAAGCAGCTTGCTTATAATAAACAATTGAAAGACGATGCGGAGAAAAAGAAAAAAGAACAGCTGTTGAAAGTGCAGGCGAAATCGGGAGTAGAAGTTGTTTCGTATGACAGTAAAGGAAATAAAGTAGAATCATACGTAAGTAAAGACGGAAAAAAAACAACTACGACAACCATTATTCTTCCTTCTATATTAAACAGAAAATTTAGTGCAGATACCATTAATACTGATTCTATTTTTATTAAAGTAGTAAAAGCAAAGAACAGGTTACAGGTATATCATAAGGGGCGTTTGCTTACTGCTTATAAATGTGTGTTTGGTCCATTTAATATGTTACCCAAACAATGTGAAGGTGACAGGCGAACCCCTGAAGGAACCTTCACCATACAAACCTGCAAAGACCATGAGAAGTGGGATAAATTTATGCTGATTGATTATCCGAATGATGAATCGAGAAGATTGTTTGAAGAAAATAAACGAACAGGTGTTATTCCCAAATGCTCTACCATTGGCGGCCTTGTAGGCATACATGGTATTTGGCAAGGCGGCGATAATGTCATTGATATGAAACACAACTGGACCGACGGTTGTATTTCTTTAAAGAATGCCGATGTAGAAGAGTTGGCAAAAATAATAAAGCCCGGTGTGACCAAGATTATGATAGTGAAGTAAACAACTTCTCCGCCTCTGCAATACTCTCAGGTTTGCCTACATCTATCAACTTACTACCCGTGTGGTTGTATGCAAGTATTCGTTCTGTCTTTGCAAGCTCGAGATACACATCCACCATCGAAAACTTTCCTTCTTGCTTTATCAATGAAAAAATTGAAGGCTCTATCAAATGCAAACCGCTAAATGAAAACTGACAAAGCATGTCTTGTTCCCTGCTGATTTTTTCTTGCTCCGTCTGATTATTTCGCCACCCACATAATTCATTCTCCTTATTGAATAAAAAACATCTTGAACTCTCTCTGGCACTGACAGCCAATGTTGCCAAGGGTTTTGTTTGTTGATGTTGCTGCATCATGCTTCCCAAATCTACATCAGTAAGAATATCTACATTCATTAAAATAAATGCTGCGCCATCATCAAAAAACCAAGCCGCTTTTTTTAATCCGCCACCGGTTTCTAATACTTCATTCGTTTCATCTGAAATGGTAATATCAATTCCGAAATGATTATTCTCTTTTATATGTTGAATAATTTGATCGGTGAAATGATGCACATTCACAATGATATCATTCACCCCAAATGATTTGAGATACTCGATATTCCGTTGCAAAATAGTCTTCTTGTTC
>JANNYV010000428.1:0-7178 GCA_031410275.1 Bacteroidota bacterium | reverse complement strand
CAATCGTGCTCTGCGAATATCCGCACCATCCGGTTTTCCTGCTTCCTGCAAACTTTGAAAGCGCGTTTGAATATAACCGCTGATGACGATCGCTCGCTTTGCAGTAATACTAAACGATTTTTGTTTTTCCTTTTGATCTTGTGCTTTAATTGCAGCTTCAGCACGAAGTGAATCAGCGTCTTCCTGTTTAATAATGTTCTTATTAATTTAGATAGTTACAATGGGGTGTTTGCTCAAAATCATTATTCGTATAAAGATAACACAGGTCATTTTAATCCTATCATATGGGATATGAATATGGCCTTCGGAGGATTCCCGTTTGCAGGCGCCGGTGGTACTTCGATGGGAAGTTTGACCATTGCACAAATGCAACAATTTCCGTTTGACCATCATGCAACAGACACCTTTTGGCCATTGATTAATGCAGTACAAGCCAATGCCACTTATAAGAGAAAGTATGTGGCTCATATGCGAACCATCCTCACAGAGTTTTTTACCAATAATGCTTATTTAAGTATGGCCTCACAATTACAAACGACAATTGATACTGCTGTGCAATCAGACACGCATAAATTTTTTAGTTATACTCAGTTTCAAAATGGAATTGATTCATTGACGGATTTAGGAAGTTATAAAATACCTGGTATAAAAATGCTGATGAATGCGCGGGCAACCTATCTCCAATCAACTCCGGAATTTAGTGCTGTTACACCATTTATTTCCGCTATTTCTTCGAGCGTAGTTAGTCCTGTTATCAATACCAATTTCGATATGAATGCGACAGTTGGCAATGTAAATGCAAATGGCGTAACACTCGGATATCGCTTTGATAAAACTCAAAAATTTGAGAAAGTAGCCATGTATGATGATGGTGCACATAATGACGGTGCAGCAAATGATGATGTATTTGGTGTATCGTTAACTATGCAAGGTGGAACTATGCAATATTACATTTATGCAGAAAATAATAACGCCGGTATCTTTTCTCCTGAACGTGCTGAACATGAGTTTCATATATTAAGTGCATCATCTCAAGTGCCAACTGCAGGTCAGTTGGTGATTAATGAAGTGTTGTCAGAGAATGTAAACAATGAACAAGATGAATATGGAAATACTGAAGATTGGATTGAAGTGTATAATAACTCAAATCAGTTATTAGATTTATCGGGTGTGTATTTATCTGATAATCTTTCGAACCTCAATAAGTGGAAATTCCCTGCGTCTACCACAATAAATCCGAATAGTTATTTGACCATTTGGGCAGATGACGACTCATCACAGCAGGTTTATCACACCAATTTTCAACTGAATAAAGACAGTGGAATGGTCATATTAAGTAATGGATCCGCTCAAATTTTGGATAGCATTTCGTTTGCCAATCAATCAGCGAATATTTCATTTGGCCGTTATCCGAATGGTACCGGAAATTTTATTCCAATGAATACAACCTATGGTTATAACAATAATAATTTTGCACTTAGTATAGCAACCATTGTAAAAGAAAATGATTTCAATCTCTATCCGAACCCGGCAACAGACAACATTGTATTAGAATTTGATGGCGAAAAATCTATTGCGGTATATACCATTCAAGGTAAGCAAATTTATTCCGGTAAAGGAAATAAGAAACAATGTATCAATACATTTACTTGGGGTAACGGAATATACATTGTGAAATGCGGTTATAAAATGCAAAAATTAATTATTCAGCAATAAAAAAGTGCACTAAAAAGTGCACTTCCTTATTATTTTTTATTCAATATCTTAGAATTTCTCTAAGCCGGAAAAGAAAAAGCTTCCTTCAATTAAAGCATTTTCATCACTATCACTCCCGTGAACTGCATTTTCGCCAACACTGGTAGCGAATAATTTTCGGATAGTTCCTTCATCAGCTTTCGCCGGATCCGTGGCTCCGATTAATGTTCTGAAATCAGCCACTGCATTATCTTTTTCAAGAATCGCTGCCACAATATGACCGCTGCTCATAAATTCGCAAAGTTCTCCATAGAAAGGACGTTCTTTATGCACTTCATAAAATTGCCCTGCTCTTTCCATCGAAAGTTTGGACATTTTCATTGCATTGATTTTAAATCCTGCTGTATTAATTTGCGCTAAGATGGCACCAATATGCCCCGCTTTTACAGCATCCGGCTTAATCATGGTAAATGTAATGTTCGACATAGTATTATTTTTTTGTGGCGCAAATGTAAAGCATCAATAGGAATTAATACCAAGTAATCTTTGCAATTGACAATATCCAATTTCCTAATCCACAATTATCTCCTTGCTGGTTTTTTTACACTTTTATCCTTTACTTTTGCCAAAAAATAAGAACTATGTATCCAGCAGAATTAGTTATGCCCATGAAGGCCGAGTTGACCAATAACGGATTTGAAGATTTGGCAACACCCGAACAAGTAGATATTGCTTTACACAAAACAGGAACTACCTTGCTCATGTTGAATTCGGTATGTGGCTGTAGTGCAGGTACTGCAAGACCCGGTGTACTATTAGCGGTGCAAAATGCGTCAAAAAAACCATCGCAATGTGTCACAACATTTGCGGGTTTTGATACGGATGCAGTAAAGCAAGCACGAACTTATCTTTTACCTTATCCTCCGTCCTCACCAAGCATTGCATTATTAAAAGATGGGCAATTGGTTCATATGATAGAGCGTCATATGATAGAAGGTCGTCCTGCACAAATGATAGCTGCGAATTTGATGGACGCATTTGAGCAATATTGTTAGTTGTTAGTTTGTAAGTCATAAGGAGTCAGTCCTAGGGGTTAAGGCATAGAACATAAGACTTCAAAAAGGAATGAAGAAAATTCTATTCATTTTCAACTTCTCAAATTTCCGAATTCCACAATTTCTCTTTCTCAAATTTATTCATGTATCCAGATTTTTATCATTTACTGAAAGACCTCTTTGGAATCAATCTTCCATTTCTAAGTCTGTTAAAGACCTTTGGTTTTTTAGTGGCTATTGCTTTTTTCGTTGGCGGTTATTTGATTTATGCTGAGCTGAAGCGAAAAGAAAATGATGAATTAATTGGTTATACAATTGATGAAATCACCACTGGAAGACCTTTAGCTATTCAGGATTATGCATTATCAGCAGTCATTGGGTTTCTGGTTGGATATAAATTAATAGGCATGTTCATGCATTGGAAGATTGCATCTCCTGATCCGTTGAATTTTATTTTTTCTAAAACAGGAAGTTTACTGCCGGGCATTGTGTTGGGACTAGCAGCGCTTGCGTATAAATTTTATGAAAATAAAAAAGAAACCGCAAATGGTATTGTCACAAAAAAAGTAAAAACATATCCTCATATCAAAGTAGGTGACATTTGTGTAATAGCCGCCCTTGGTGGGTTTGCAGGTGCTAAAATTTTTAATGCAATGGAGACTTGGGATAGTTTTATACAAGATCCTTTCGGTAGCCTTTTTTCGAGTAGCGGTTTAACTTTCTATGGTGGATTAATTGTCGCCACATTTGCACTTTGGTATTATTCACGACGAATTAAACTCGACTTCAGGCATTTGTGTGATGCTGCAGCACCCGCATTAATACTTGCGTACGGTATCGGGCGATTGGGTTGTCAACTAAGTGGTGATGGTGATTGGGGAATTTATAATGCTGCCTATATCACGAATAATATTGGTAAAGTTGCAGCTGCACCAACAAAAAACTTCGCCGATAACATAGCTCCTTATCAAGAATATTTTAAACGGCATGCAAAGGAAGATGTTGCACATAAATATTTCGAAGGTCCAACTTATTTGCCCTCCTGGTTATTCGCATACAATTATGCGCACAATGTAAATAATGTTGGTGTGCAATTACCTAATTGCGAACATGATGATTATTGCTCAGTATTACCTCAACCCGTTTTTCCAACACCCGTATATGAGTTTGTGATGAGCGTACTTATTTTTATTTTCCTGTGGAATATTCGAAAGAAGATGAAAATCCCCTTAGGTATTTTTTCAATTTATTTAATACTGAATGGGATTGAACGTTTTTTTATTGAACAAATCAGGGTCAATTACAAATATGATTGGGGGTTTATACAGCCAACACAAGCAGAGATTTTAGCAGTACTGATTTCGTTGTGCGGTTTAATTATATTCGTATTCAGAAAGAAAATTGATCAAATGAATAAGGTGGAACACGGACTGAACAGATCGTTAGATTAAAGGATTTTAACGATTATCCGTAAAAATGCACTACTAGCGAATTTGGCAATTATGAAATTCGCATAGATCCCGAAATCTCCTATGGCTCACAGAATGCTCAGAATACACAGAAGGCTTTCAGCCTTGATATTATTCTGTGTATTCCGTGCATTCTTCGAGAGAAAAAAGAGAATTGCTACTCACAAATCAACTCGCAATGTCGATAAAACTAATGTCGATTGGCATATGTTTAAGGATTATCATTTGGGTTTTGATTTATTTTCTTTCAAACCAAATTTTTATTTCAAGTGTGATTGAAAATAAATGGCTATATCCATTTCTTCTTCGTTCAAAAATAGAAAGCAAATCAGTGACTATCTGTCCATTCAATCATTGTTCCTAAAAAACACTACTGCATTTTTAATCAAAACAGTTACTTCCTAACCGACAACAAATACCGGAATGCCCATTTCCATGCAAGGGTATAATTTTTAATACCGGTAGCATTGAGAATTTCTTTCCAATCTTGTTTTGTAAAACTTCGAGCAACAGATAAAGGCGCATCATTTTTTACCAAATATGACGATGAGAAAGTAGCTGTTAATAATTTTATTGAATAATAAGCCAACCAATGCCGTTGCAAATCATTGACAAAAAAACCATGTGTTGAGTGTTCATTCATCCATAAAAGAATTTCAGCTAACTCTTCATTCGTAAAGTGATGGCAAAACAATGAATTGAAAATAATATCCGGCTTTTTAGTGAATGTAACATCTTTATAATCTGAACAAATAAATTGAACAGAAGGATATTTCCGGCTTGCATAGTCAATACATTCTTTTTTTATATCAATACCGGTTAATTTGAAATTGATCTTTCTTTTCAGAAGGAATTTTTCGATGATATGAAGATTGTCGCCTCCTCCACTACCGATTTCTACAATATGAATCGGCTCTTTGAAGCCGTTTAAAAATTGTTGTAAGCCGGCCAATGTAATTTTGTGCCCACCCAATAATGTATTCACCGTATTTAATTCAATAAGGTTTTGCTTAATATCATTAAAAGGAATATCACCTCCATCTAACAACTCTTTTGTTGTGCTTCGATGTGTAAAGGTCAGCATGATTTTAAAAACATAGTTTCAATGGTTAAACCGGGACCGAAGGCTACTGCATATACAAATTCATTTTCTTGCTGAATTTTCTTTCGCATTTCTTCCAATACAAATAATATTGTCACTGAAGACATATTACCATAGTCATTCAAAACGGAACGTGAAATTTCAGTATCTTCTTTGGTAAGTGATAATGCCTTTTCTATTTCAGAAATAATTTTCTTGCCACCGGGATGAATAGCCCAATGTTTAATTTCTTCTTTTGAAATTTTCATATTAGCCAATGAGTTCAACAGCATGGGCTCTATATTTTTTGCAATCACAGATGGAATATAGGCACTCAACGTCATCAAAAAACCGGTGGATGAAATATCCCAAGCCATATCGTTATATCCTGCAAAGGCCACTTCTGAATAAAAATTTTCAATTGAATACATCCCCTTTTCATTTGACACCAGAACAGCAGCCGCTCCATCAGCAAATAAAAGTGATGCGGCTATATTGTCCATCGTAAACATATCCTGAAAATGAAGTGTACACAATTCTATATCTATAATTAACACCTTGGCTTCTGGCATTGATAAGCAAATTGCATTGGCTTGTTTCAGGGCATGTATGGCTGCATAGCAACCCATAAAATTAACACTTGTTCTATGGATAGAAGAAGGTAAATTTAATAATTGAATGAGTTGTATATCTAAACCCGGGGCTGATACTCCTGTACAGCTTACTGTAATTAAATGCGTAATTTCATTTCGTTGCTCAATAGAAATACAATCATCAACCGCTTGTACGCAAAGGGTCGGCGCTATTTCAAAAAATTTCTTCATCCGTTTTTCAACCGATGTGATTCCATCGCTTTCAAAAAATGTCCATTCTTCATTTGGTAATGAAAAATCTTCAATAGCAGCGTAACGCGTTTCTATTTCGCTTCGTTCGTATAGACGGGAAATTTTTTCAACATCGTTTAAAGGAACTTTATACATCTTCAAAATAAAATTGAAAATATCTTTTTGCGCATGTGCAAATGGCGCCTTTGCCAATCCTATAGAATGTATATAAGCCAAATTAAAGTATGAACATGTTTAGTAAAAACAATAAGACGTACAAGGTACTGAATCCTTTCTACTTGCAGAAATACAAGATGACAAAACAGGCATTCATGCAAATAGCCGAAATCAAATTCATCCTCATTGTATTCTTGAAATTTGCTTCAGATTTATCTTGCCATACTTTATAAAACCAATACAAAAAGAAAAGAATTACAGGAAATTGGCAGCCCATAAAAATCAGTATATTATTTAAATTACCGTCCAATGCATGCATAGACAAATAAATGGCGCTGCCAATAGTATACAAGATTCCTGAAAAAATAAATGTGCCTTTATATCCCAATAAATAGCTGATACTTGTGACACCATCTGCTTTATCTTGCTGGTGCTGGTAAATTTGAGATAAAGGATAAACGGCCCCAATTAAACAACTTGCGCATAATCCTAAGGCGTATGAATGAATGATGGTAATACCGCCGACTGCAAATTGAACGAGCATATAAATCCAATAACCTTGAAAAATAAATACTGTCAGAAAACCGATGACCGGGTATTTCTTTAACCTGATTTTTCTATAACTATACAACCTCGAAAATAAAATATAAATAGCAACAGCCATTGCAGTATAAAAATTAATTGTCATCGAAAGTAAAATAGCTGACAAATCAAATAGAATACTTACCCACTTTAATTCACTTGCCACCGGAAGTGGATTTTTAATAAGCCCAATACTTCCTTTGTCATTATCTTGCAAACTATTATATGCATTGCTTGAAGGGTAAACCAACAAATGAAGAATACAAAAAAGCAACAACATGGTTGATAAATGAAT
>JANNYV010000427.1:0-1600 GCA_031410275.1 Bacteroidota bacterium | reverse complement strand
CAGTACTGCTCAAACCTAAAGGTTTATAAAATTGCTCATTTACATATTCGTTCAATGATTTATTGGTGAGACGCTCCACAACTTTTTGCAGAATAATAAAGTCTAAATCACTGTATACATAATGTCCGGTATTTTCGAGCGGAGACACCAAAATACGTTGCCACATCGTGTCTATCCAATCACTCCGCATAAATAAGTTAGGAGCCACTTTCACCAAATAGTTTCCGGTGGCAACCTTGCTGTAAATTTCACTTTTAGGATAAGTAGCACTGTCTAATGTTTCTTTATAAAAAGGTATCCATGATTTTAACCCGGCCTGATGAGTCAGTATATCTTTTATTTTTAAAAACTCTTTGTTGGTTCCTTTAGCGACAGGTAAATAATTTCCTAAATAATCATCGAGTTTAATTTTACCTTGTTCATATAATCGCATCACAGCAAGGGTTGTAGAGGCTACTTTGGTGATAGATGCAATGTCATATACGGTATTGATATCAACAGCCTGTTTTTTTGTTTCATCAAGGTAACCAAATGGTTTATCATAAAATACTTTTCCTTCTTTGGCTACTAAAATCCGACAACCCGGAAAAGTACCTTGCTTAATACAGGACTCAATGAAATTATCTAGCTTGTCTAATTCATTATTATTGATCCCTAATGCATTCGGACTCACACAACATTCTAGCGGAAAATCATGTACAAGCGGAATTGGTTTTGTGACAATTCGATCGGTATAAATATCCTTATTTTGTTTTGCAAATTTTGTGCTGTCTACAACCTCACCCAAATTTGTTGTGAGTGAAACAATACCGTCTCCTGCTTTGTAATTGGCACAAACCGACACGGGTAGTTTACCTTTTGCTTTCAATTGTCCGCTAATAATTTTTGCGGCAGCGATTTGTGTTTCTTCAGCTTCGTCATACGCAATAACAAGTCCTTCATGATCACAAAAGTTTTTTAATGAATAAGGGTTCCCGAACAATACCGTAATTGCTTTTTTCATTTTCGCAATTTCATTCACTATATAAATTTCTTCCTTGTCTAACCCAAAATTTTGCCCGGGGTAACCCGTCATATTATGTACGCCCACAACAATGGCATCTTCGGATTTTAATTTCTTAATAAACTTTTTTATTTTTTTTTCTGAAGCAACAGGCGCAAATAAAATTTTCTTAACGCCTGCCTCCTGTAATGATTTGGTGAAGGCCGTTTCAGAGGAAGTACCCACGCCAACATAGGTAATATTCGCACTGGCATTCCGTTTTATTTTGTCAATCACCAGATAAGGGTCATTCAATAATGTAATAGATTCTTCTGCAATTTGTTTTCGTAATGAAGGAATATATTTATTTAAATCTTCATTGAGATTATCTGTTTTAATTATCATCTTTTTAGAAAGCCCTGCATTAAATTTTGCCTCCAATATTTTTTTGACACTCTCTTCCAACCTGGCCTCAGGGATTTTTCCGGATTGAATGGCTTGTTTTATTTTCTCGATTCCGGTTGGTACATCTTGCGAAAAAAGAAGCACATCATTCCCTGCCGCGAAGGCTTTAAGATCGATATCGCCCGGCTCATAATATTTTGCAATTCTAAATAA
>JANNYV010000426.1:0-8303 GCA_031410275.1 Bacteroidota bacterium | reverse complement strand
CAAAATGCGATGATGCAGGTAATATTGATGTACCTGATCTGAAAGCAAAAGCGGAACAATACAAAGATTCTCTGGGTGCATTGATGGTTACCTACCCTTCAACACATGGTGTGTTTGAAGAAACCATTAAAGAAATTTGTGGCCTAATTCATGAAAACGGAGGACAAGTATATATGGATGGTGCGAATATGAATGCACAGGTTGGTTTAACAAGCCCCGGAAATATTGGTGCGGATGTGTGTCATTTAAATTTACATAAAACATTTTCAATTCCGCATGGTGGCGGCGGACCGGGCATGGGACCTATTTGTGTCAAATCGCAATTGGCTCCGTTCCTTCCGACACATACAGTGCATACTACCGGTGGCGCTACGCCCATACATGCAGTAAGTGCGGCGCCTTATGGCAGTGCGAGTATTTTATTAATCTCCTATGCGTATATAAAAATGTTGGGTAATATTGGTATGAAAAAATCAACGGAGTATGCCATTCTAAATGCGAATTATATGAAGACCCGTTTAGAAACTGAATATAAAATTTTGTATACTGGTAAAAACGGAACTTGTGCACATGAGTTTATCGTTGATCTTCGTCCGTTCAAAGCATTCGGAGTAGAAGCTGAAGATGTTGCAAAACGCCTCATGGATTTTGGATTTCATGCACCTACACTTTCATTTCCTGTGGCAGGAACCTTGATGATAGAACCAACAGAAAGTGAAGACAAAGGAGAACTCGATCGTTTTTGTGATGCACTTTTATTTATTCGAAAAGAAATTGAAGAAGTAGGTTCAGGAAAAGTAGACGCAAAAAATAATGTATTAAAAAATGCACCGCATACACAATGGGTGATTACAGCCGATGAATGGAATAAACCTTACTCCCGCCAAACTGCAGCCTTCCCGCTTGATTGGGTGAAAGGAAATAAATTCTGGCCTTCAGTAAGTCGTGTTAATAATACAGTAGGTGACCGTCATTTGATTTGTACTTGTGAGCCGATAGAAAGTTACATGAGTTAAATCGATGTTTGAAGTCTGCTGTTCGATGTCAGGAGATTTCTCGCTAAATTGGATTTTGCGATTAAGAATTAGAATTTTGGTCCATCGTGACGAATGAGTTTTGGATTTTTTGAGGGGAGTTATATAAATGACGAATATTAAATATATTTACATGACAGTTCAAATCACCAAATCCATTTTTATGAATACAAAAATTACACGTTCACTAAAAGGGCTCATCATCATTTGCCTTTTATGTTTCCCTCATGTGGTTTACTCAGCAACCGCTTCTGTTTTAATCACTATCACAAACATTGTACAGACAAATGCCAACACATTTGAGTATGATGTGCTAGTGACAAATACAGCATCAGATACTATAAAATTAAGAGGATACTCATGGGGATTAAATGTGACACCTGGTCTCGAAAATGGTGGAACGCTTACCCATTCCTTTATAAACAGGGATCCGTTGTTTAATAATCTGCCAGTGGTTAACTACACTTATACGGCGGCCTTTCATCATTTACGCGGTTTAACTATTAATGCTCCTGCCGGTAACGAGGTGTCTTTAATCCCTAATATAGTGTATAAATTAGCTAGAATGAGTGTACACACAACTGCCCCTTGTTGGTTAGGAAATTTTAATCCGTTTATGCCGGCTCCTCCCTCAACACCAATACAAATGGTAACGGAAAGCGGTCATACCCATTGCTTTATTGTTGCAATTGTCTCTCCGCCTGATTCAAGTTATGCAATCAATGGCATTCTAAATACTGCGGCTCCGGGTACCATACAAGGATTAACAGGAACAATGATTCCGGACCCTTTGGGCACTACACCATTTTTATTAAACTGTGCTTGTGCTATCTATGATACCACTACAACCAGTACCTGCGATTCGTATATGTGGTCTGTGAATGCACAAACGTATACTGCAAGCGGAAGCTATACAAATACCCTTAGCAGTGTAGGTGCATGTGATAGTGTCAGTATATTAAACTTAACCGTATCACCATTAAATCTAGCAACCACATTGAGTGGTATTACCATGACATCGAGCGCTACGGGAGTTTCATATCAATGGATAAGTTGCGGAAACAATGCTCCGATGGCAGGTGCCACCAATCAAAATTATACGCCTTCAATAAATGGTAATTATGCCGTGATTGTCTCAAACGGAATTTGTACGGATACCAGTGCCTGTAGAAATGTATCTGCTGTTGGTCTTCATGAAACAGTGCAATCTGATGACGTGCATGTCTATCCCAATCCGGGGTCAGGTATATTTACCATTGAATTATATGCAACATCAAGTATTATGATGACCGATGTGATGGGAAATATATTGTTGAATGAAACGATGACGGCAGGCAAACACATGATTAATCTGTCGAACAATGCTAAAGGAATTTATGTTCTAAAGAGCATATGCTCCGATACTTATTATACCATGAAACTGGTGAATGAATAACAGTAATAACGAATTACTTTTGTCCTTCATGCTTTACTTCAAAAAAATTATTGCGAAAAATTATTTTCCGTGTGTGCTGTTTTTTTTAAGTTGGCTGATCATCATTCTTCTTTATTTCCCGGCACATAATGCCATGCTTATAGATGATGGTGTGAATGGGATTTATGATATTAAACAGCAAGGCTTCAAAGGACTTTTGAGTTCATATCATTTCGATAGTTTTTATCACGGCTATTATCTCATCCTGAATATGTTGTATGCTGTATTTGGATTGAATTCGATTGGATGGTTTTTCTTTTTTAGTTTTATCCATGCACTCAATACAAGTTTGCTTTATAAAACAATTCATCAAATATCACATGCGAATTGCACTTTATATCGAAGCAAAGAAATTGCAATTTGTGCTGCGATGTTCTTTTTACTTTCGCCTTACAGTGCCGAAAACATTATATGGGCAGCGACTACACATTATATCGTGACAATGACCGTGTTCTTATTTTCATTGCAATGGTTACATTCTTTTTTACTAAATCAATCGTCCGCTAAAGGATATTTTCTTTTCCTCTTTCTGAATATTTTTTCCTTATTCACTTTCGAACTGACATTTCTTTTTCCTGTTATTTATGTCTTGTTGTTTTGGCTTTATGCTATGAATCAATCTTCTCAAATTCGATTCGGAAAATTTCTGCTGAATATCATCACACCAATTTGTATTTCGATTTTCGTGTACTTTATTGTATTATTTATTAGCAAAGGCACGTTTATGCCACATGATGGAAAAGGTGCTGCTATGTTTCCTCCCTTTCATGAAATGATTTCACAACTTGGAAGGCAGGTGGTCAAACTATTTTCTTTTGTTCATTATGCAGATTATCCATTAAGAGAAAAAGTATATACATTTTGCAATCATTGGATGCTAATTCTATGCTTGACAGTTGCTGTGTGGGCATCCATTTTTTATTGGCTGAAACGAAAATCGAATGCATCATTTTATATCATTTGCTTTTTTGTTGTCTGTGGGTTGTTGCTCTTGCTTCCCTTTGCTACCCGTTTTTTTGTGTTTGTATTTAAATATGAAAATCTTCGTTATTCTTATTTTGCATCTGCTTTTTTATATACTGCTTTTGTGTATTTTCTATTTCATGTTCATAAAGTAATTCGTATTGTTGTCATTGGTTCGTATCTCATATTGTTTATTTATTTTATTACTCAAACAGTGAACGATAAAAAGCAAAGTGCGGTGTTGTATCATCGTTTCATTGAGACATTTCCGAATGCTGTATCAGGAACAACGTATCTGCTGAACATACCAACATTCTGTAATGAGTCGTATATGTTTTGGGATGCATCACGTTTGCCAATTGCGTTGTATTGTTATCGAAATTTGGACGTGTCAACCCATTTGCAACAAGTGATGTTTTATAATTCATGTAGTGACAAAGATACCTTTGATGTAAAAAAAATAAATGACAGCAGTTGGCATTTTCAACTCAAAACAAATGGTTCATGGTTGATGAACGGATACCTTGGCGCATCGAATTATGAAACCGCCGATTACAACATTCTTCTTGGTGAATGGTGCGATTATACGATACAGTTTAAACGAAAATTGCGAGCGAATGAAGCTGTCTTTTATTTTGACGGGATACATTTTGTTTCGGTGAAATAATGAAAATATTTTCCTGTTGAAACTAATTAATCAATTATATTTGTATGTATAAAACATACATAAATTATGCAAATGCCTTTTACAAGTACATTGCCGGATAACCTAATGGAGGAGTTTAATGCGTTTATTATGCAAACCGGAAAAAAGAAAAATGAAGTTATCGTGGAGTCTTTAAAACAATATTTGAAAAAGGAAAAGCAAAAATTGTTTGCAGAATCATTTAAGAGAGCGGCCCTCGATAAAGAGTTGGTTGATTTGGCAGAGATGGGATTAGTAGATTATTCAAAACAGTTAAAACGTTTGGACAAATGAGGCAAGGTGAACTTTGGATGGCTGATATGGAACCCGTGAAAGGCAGCGAACAAGGGAAAAAACGACCTGTTGTTATTATCAGTGGAAATACAATGAATACTCATTTTCCGGTCGTTGTCATTTGTCCTTTAACTTCGAATATGAAAAATTATATGGGTTGTGTTGCAATTCGTAAAAGCAAAACAAATGGGTTGAGTACAGATTCTGAAATCATTACATTTCAGGTAAGGACGTTAAGCAAAGAAAGATTAAGTAAAAAGATAGGTAGTATTTCTAATGAGGAATTGCAAGTTGTATTGGATGGCCTAAATGATATATTGAGTTTGTAATCCTGCTGCCTTTGCAGGTCTTCTTTACTAAGCAACAACTTTTATGTGGTCATCTTTTATGAACAGACCGGCTGAAGAATGAACCGATGCTGAACGGTGCCATCGCCACCAAAGCTGATGAAAGAATCGAACGCTGGCCCCAAAAAAATAATTTAAAAACTAGTGACCAATTTTACATTAAGTAATCGTCGCGTCAGGCGATTCGGAACAGCATACGTTCGACCGCTCGATTGGTCTTGTATCCAAAGATAAGAGAGTGTATTTTGAATGCCTAAGAGATTAAATACTTCGAGACTCATCCACATCGATTTTACATTTCTGAAAAAACTATATCGTGGTCTGTCCTTGCGTGCACCATCTAACAATAAGGTCGAAAAGCCTATGTCTACTCGTTTGTAACTTGGTATACGCAATGTATCACCATACCTGTTTTGGTCAGGAGGTCCGAAAGGCAAACCGGTTGAATACAAGCCATTAAGAAATAATTTAAAATTTTGATTCCCGGGTAAATAGTCTGAAAAGAATAATCCAAAACTCATTCGCGAATCTGTTGGACGTGGAATATAACCCGGGCTCACAGTGGTGCTGTCTTCGCCGGTGACCCTGCTTTTTATAATACCGATATCATCTTTAATATCTTCGGCAGTTTTCATAATACCCAAACTAATCCACGACTCGGCATCCTTTACAATATCGCCATACAAGCGACCTTCAATACCATAAGCATAACCCGTTGCCATATTTTTTCCGAAGTAACGGATACGCACATTATCATACTCATAGGGAACCAAATCCCATAAATATTTATAGTAAAGTTCAGAGGTAAATTTAAACGGGCGATTGCCAAATGCTTTAAAATTATAATCAAGGCCTGCCACCACATGATATGATTTTTGTGCTTTTAACTTGAGGTTTACATTGCCGTTGATATCACGCATTTCGCGGTAAAAAGGAGGTTGACTATACACACCGGTTGCGGTTCTGAAAATGATATCTCTCTTCCAACGAGGCTTCCATGAAAGTTGTAAACGAGGGCTCACTAAAAACTCGTTGTTGAGCATATTGTAATTAAATCGAACGCCACCCGTTACCACTAAACTGTTTGAATCGAAGGCAATATTATCCTGAATAAATCCATTGAAACGATTGTAAATAAAATCTTCAGAACTTTTATACCGCTTCGACATGAGGATGGCTGTATCGTTGGCGGGTTGCGTGAAAGCCGCACTGTCTCTGCGTTCCCATTCATTGAGCTTGTCTGAAATATTAATCATCTCGGTATTCAACCCCCATTGAATAAAATGACGCTTTACATCATGCGAGCCTTTGAGACCAATATTGGCCACATTCACATGCAAATAATTTCGTGCGTAATTATGTATGAGCCTGGTGCCGAGTGCATACTTTACTTCACCAAAATTATCCTTGCCAAGGTCTGTTTCAATTTCACCTAAAAGATATTCTCCCTGTATGTCGTACGTTTCTGATTCATTAGTTTGAAAACCGGATGCAATTAATTTCAATGAGGTGTTGTCGTTCGGTGTGAAGGTTGCAGAAATACCGCCATAACGCGAATCAAATTTATCAGTCTCGCCACCTTCATAATATGTTTGAAGTTGAAACGCTTTATTAATTAATCCAAAACTTTGCGTGGTACTTTCAGGTTGAAAATCGAAACGGTTACGGGCATAATTTCCGAACACATCAATTTGCCAATCGGTATTAAACTGATAATTGATAAATGTTTGCACATCGGTGAAAGATGGATTGTACACACCTTTGGTTTGTTGTGCTTGTAATAAATATTGATTCGATTTTTGTCGAAGACCTATCATATACGACAACCTGTTTTTGATACCAATACCTTCGATATGTGCAGCCAAACCTAACATACTCAAGTTGACACTTCCTGCAAATTCCTTCGGACGTTTGTAAGTAATATCCAATACACTGCTCATTTTGTCGCCATACTTTGCCTGAAAACCACCAGTCGAAAAATTGACACTTCCCACCAAATCTGAATTAATAATACTCAAGCCTTCCTGTTGTCCGCTACGCACAAGAAAAGGGCGATACACTTCAAAGTCGTTAATATAAACAAGGTTCTCATCGAAGTTTCCGCCACGTACATTGTATTGCGAAGTAAGCTCATTACTATTACTCAAAAATACTTTCAGCAACCCTTCAATACCGCCCACTATATTCGGAGAGTAATCGGCCATCTTATTATTGATAGCAACATTCCCGGCCTGATTTCTTTTTTTATTATTCACAATGGTAGTTACTTTCAATACCTTGGTTGAGCTTTTTAACGTAATGGTAATCGACGATACTTCGCCTTCTAAAAGTCGTTTGGTAATAAATTTTGTTTCATAATTCACCGCACTGAAAGCAATCTGAATATTTTTATCAGCCGGAATATTCAGTTTAAAATTTCCGTCTTTGTCTGTTTTGGTTCCGCCGGAAAGGCCTCTCACAGCCACTGTCGCTAACTCAATGGCTTGATGATTTTCATCAGTCACCTTCCCTTTTAAGATGGCACTGCCTTTCTCGGTCTCGGTTTTATCCTGACTATGTGCAAACAGACTAAACACTAGCAGACAACAAAGAATTCCTATTCTATACATACGATACATACAAACGAAAGTAAGGAGAAAAAAGTATTTGAATGCAAGAAAAGGAGAATTGCTAAAGAATGGATATCGACAATTTTAGATCCTGAATTAATTGTGATACCAAAAAGGGTGCATTTCAAATTTTCGCTACATTTTTTTATAGTGAAGTATGCATTTCACTGACCTTAGAAAAATGGCGTTAGGAAAATCTTTTTGAATGGCGAAAAAAATGAAACCTATTGCACCTAGCCAAATAAAGTGAATTCGTTTAATCTAACTACCTAAGATCAAGAAAGTACATTAGTTTCATGGCTTTTTCATTTTCGGCATTCAAGAAGATTTTTAGCCAATTTTTCGACAGTCTTGACTTTTTGCTCCACTTTTTCGTCAAGGCAAAAGTGGAAAAATAACGCTTCAGGATGGTTTTCTTAGTATTCTATGCCTTCCTTGAGTCAAAAATCATTCTACCCATTAAGCCGAAAAATAAGCATTCCCAAACACATAAAATTCCCTTTCTATTCTTTACTTTTGGGCCTCAATCAGGAACTACATGATTTTATTGGCTATTACGCTTTCATTGATTTTAGAAAAAGTTATTTTAATCTCTGTCATACTCGGGGCTTCGCTCGGAATAGCCATGTATAGTACCTGGGCAGAACGAAAGGTAGCGGCCATTATGCAAGACAGGCCCGGGCCAAATCGTGCAGGCCCTTTCGGGTTGTTTCAACCTCTCGCCGATGGCTTGAAATTATTTATGAAAGAAGAAATTATTCCTGCAGTATCCTCTAAGTTTTTATTTATCCTCGGCCCTTCTCTCGCCATGCTCATGGCTTGTATGACTAGCGCCGTCATTCCATGGGGCCCCAATATTCCGAAAGCAGATGGCAGTTTCATTAGTTTACAAGTAGC
>JANNYV010000425.1:0-2135 GCA_031410275.1 Bacteroidota bacterium | reverse complement strand
ATTGCATCATCAATAGACACTTTCGCTTTATATCCAATGGCTACTGAACGTTGAATTGAAGATGAATTATTACCATATCCGTTAGATTCGTTTCCTACATAGACATTATTAGAACCGCTTACATTAAGGTCGCCTGTTCGTTGTCCAATAAATAAATTGTTCTCCCCTGTAGTGTTTAATTTTCCCGCATTTAAACCAAAAAAAGAGTTGTTTGAGCCTGAATTATTTGACCCCGTATTTTTTCCAATAAATGTACTTCCAACACCAGTTGCAAATGCACCAGCACGAAAACCAGCAAATATATTATCAGTGCCTGTTACATGAAAAAGTTTATCCGTACCAATTTTTAGTACATCAGTTGTTGTCGATGGTGCTACTTCTGATAAATATATTTGTTGAACCTCAGAGGCTGTTAATGCTCGATTGTATATCCTTATTTCATCTAATGAGCCAATAAAATTATTCGAGGGAGTTGTTGCTGTCAATTTGGCTCCAATGATTAAATTAGTATTACCAGTATTTATTGGAAATGTAAATGTTGAAAGTTGTAAAACACCATTCATAAATAACTTCATTGTAACACCGTCATAAGTGAAAACCAATAAATGCCATCTATTTTCAAAATATTGCAATTGATCTACGATAGTAAGATCAGCCCCACCACCTAATAACCCTATATATTTTAATCCATTCGAAGGAACTGAAATACCTAAAAAATTTGTAGCAGACGAGGATATGTCAGTAGAGCCCCATGTCATCATATATTGTGTTGAGTATGGGAGGGGACACTTAAACCATAAAGAAACTGTTCTTGCAGAATTACCAGTTAATTGTCCCCAAGGAATTGTTATTTGCCCTGTCCCATTAAAATTATATGCACTATTTATTGCTCCATATCTATCGGATACAATTGAAACTCCACCAGCAATAACACCATTCCTACCATTTCCACTCGCATCATTGGCATTACCAGTAAAAGGATAATAAGCCACAAGTCCATTGGTTGGAGCTTGTGAAAAAAGTGGATTATGAATTGTTACCAAACAAAACATAACTATAAATATTTTTGTAAAATTTTTCATATCTGTAAGAATTTCAATTAAGGTAAAATAATAGTCGCATTGTTGTCATAAACCAGATAGCCGTCTCCTTTTATAAGGGTTTTGGCATAGCCAATAACATTCACATTTACTTGGTGATTGATATAAACTTCATCATTGATTGTTGGTACTCTGCTACATATCCATGTATTAGGGTCATTCCAATTGCCTATTTGTTTGGATATAATCACATCACCTGTCAAACAGCCAGATATACCACCAACGATTAGGGTTGCTGAACCCAAATTTGGACAATATTGAGTTCTACAAGTGGCAGTAAAAATCTGTGATGAGCCGTACATAATGATATTGGTAGGGGAACCAATATTACCCGAAGACCATTCAACGATATTGCCTTGGGGGCATCCATTAGCAAAAAGGGCCATTGGTTGCCCATATCTGACAGTGTTTTCTGGATAGGATGCAACGCTAATGCTTGCAGTAGGGCATTGGATCACTGTCACAGTAGTCTTAGCAAAACCATTATTGGTACAACCACTGACTATACACTTTGCTTCATACTGAGTTGTAGTAGAAGGTCTATCGGTGAATGGGTTGGCAACAGAATTGCTCGGCAACCATTGAATACTCCCCCCCGTACATCCCGAAGCGGTAAGTGTACAAGGTTGATTGGGATTTACCGCCTCCGGACTTGCCGTTACCGTTGGGTGTGGGCTACTGCCTTTCACCTGCTTACTAATACGATTGCCGTTGGCATCGTAGGCAAGGAGGGTAGTGGTTTGTGCTAAATTTCGTGCATTTATCCAAATAATTAAATGCAAGACTATTAGAACTGTCCTTTTACCTTTTATTTTAATCGCATTTTTCATATTGTCCGATATTTGGTTTAACTGATCCCCTATTTTGCTGTACGTGAAGATGAGGACCTGTTGAACGACCTGTATTGCCAACCTGTCCAATTACTTGACCAGCTTTAACTGCATTTTTACCGATTTCAGTAGATAAACTTGAATTTGAATTTTCAATCATGTGAAAATATTCAAATTTATTTTTATCAATACACAAAATTCTTAC
>JANNYV010000424.1:0-3852 GCA_031410275.1 Bacteroidota bacterium | reverse complement strand
TGGAAAATGGCTGTTATCATTTGGTTGGGAATTTACCCGACCATAACAATTGTATTAGCCACATTGGGTAAATTTATTCTTCCTCTAGACATTCCAATTTTTATTAAAACAATACCTATCACATTAGTGGTCGTTCCTACTATGGTATTTTTGGTCTTGCCATTTTTACAGAAAACGTTTAAATCATGGTTGATGAAATAATGCTGTCGTAAATGTACATCATGAAATGATGAATGTGTGAGGGATGGTAGCGAAAATCCTCCCGCCGCTTTGGGCGGGAGATTGCAGCGAACAGCCCGACCCTGAAGCAGTCCCGTAGGCAAATCGTTAAAAATCAAATTAACTAAGAACTTAGTTTGCCACGGGACGCTTCAGGGGCACACCCAAGTAAAAAATTATATTTATACGACTTCAGTTTGCATGGCTATTTTTTTATTTCAAATTCTGAATGCAAACGAAAACGTCATACACCGAATTTTATATTTGAAACAATGCAATGTTATTTAAAAGGAATGAGTATTTTTATCCAATAATTACACGCTATGTTAAAGGCATTATTGGTTGATGACGAACAGAATAATCTCGACAATCTCGAATTTATGCTCAAGCATGATTGTGAAGGAGTGAGTATCGAAGGCAAAGTGCATAATGCAACGGAAGCAAGAGAATGGTTGAGCAAGAATACTGTTGATATTCTTTTTTTAGATATCAATATGCCAGGCGAAACGGGGTTTGATTTACTTAAAAGTTTGCCTCAACATAATTTTAAAGTAATATTTGTCACAGCCTATTCTGAATATTCATTGCAGGCTATCAAAGCAAGTGCTGTTGATTATATTTTAAAACCGGTAAAAATAGAAGACCTTCAATTTGCATTAGAGCGGGTAAAAAAAATGTTTACTAGTACCATTGCCATTGAACAGAGTCAGCAACTATTGCATCAGTTATTGCAAACAGCAAATTACAATGTGCTTCCGAAAAAAATTGCATTACCACAATTAGGAGGTATCAATTATGTGGAAGTAGAAAATATTGTTTCATTAGAAGCTGATGGAAATTATACCATCATTCATAAAGTGGATATCCAAAAATTGGTCATCAGTAAATCGTTGAAAGAATTTGATGATTTGCTAGACCCGAATATTTTTGTGCGTATTCACAAATCCTATATCATCAACATCCATTATGTGAAAGAGTACAATACAACAGATGGCGGTATTGTAAAAATGTCGGATGGGAATGAATGGAGTATCAGCCGAAGACAAGTAGATTTATTTCTTGAAAAAATGAATCAACATAGTTTGTCATTTAAGAAACATTAAATTACAATATGTGTGGTTGGTGATTAGTAAATTGGTTGTGAAATTATTTTAGTAGGGTGGGCAATTAAATATTTTTGAACCACATAGGCACAATAGACACATAGAAAATAACATAGATAGTGGGAACCACAAAGAAATCCTTAAACGAACTTACTTATAAAGTTATTGGTTGTGCAATAGAAGTTCATAAACATCTTGGTCCGGGTTTATTAGAAAGTGTCTATGAGAAATGTTTCTTGAAGGAGTTGCAATTAAGAGGTATTCGTTACAAGAGCCAATTATGGGTTCCATTGGAATACAAAGGAATTGAACTTCATACAGAACTTAGATTAGATGTATTGGTCGAAGAAATACTATGTGTTGAACTAAAAGCGCAAGATTATCTTTTACCTATACATGATGCAACGCTACTTTCTTATATGCAAATGTTACAAAAGCCGAAAGGGATTCTTATAAATTTTCATTGTGTTAATATTTTTAAAGAAGGGCAGAAAACTCTTGTCAACAATTTATTTTCATTATTGCCTGATGAATAAGCCCTATGTGAATACCTATGTTTCTATTGTGCCTATGTGGTTCAAAAGTTACAATATTCAAACTGCGTTCGTTCAAAAGGAGAGCCTGCATTATTAAAATCATTCCCTCAATTTGATTTACTTTGCAACATAAAAATAAGGTCTGTGCCTTATTATACCTAACTAGGAATTCTCATGCGTCATAGTATACTATTCTTTATTATTGTTTGTCAAACGTGCTTCTGCTTTGCTCAGCATGCAGCAACAACTACATTTACAACAGAGAATGGGTTGCCAAGTAATGTAATTTATCAGTGTCTCGAAGATGATAAAGGTTTTTTATGGGTAGCTACTGACCAAGGTATTGCTCGTTTCGACGGAAAGAATTTTCAGGTGTATGCAAAAGAGCAAGGTGTGCCTGATATTGAAGTCTTTCAAATTGAAAAGGAAAAGAACGGGCGCATCTGGATACGTTGTTACAACAATAGTGTAGCTTATTTTAATCCGGTGAAAAACAAATTTATTGAAGTCACTCCAATCGCCGAGTTATTACATATTCATAACATCATGAAGCTTATTGCGCTTCCTGAAGGCGGCATACAATTCGATACGGACTCAGGTTCTTTTTTATTTAATGAGGATCATTTAAATGGTCATCCATTACGATGTTCTTTCAATTCAACCTTTATCATTAAGACTAACACGGATGGTACCGAATTTAAATACTCATACAATGAAAAAAATAATAAAGACTCGGCTGTTCATATTTACCAGACCAAAGGAAATACCATTCTAGCGGAACGTTCACTTGGTTTTCTCGGACGGGAATTATATTTTTCTGTCGATGAAAATTCATTTTATATTTTTAAACGGAAATCAACCGAGTATACTGTGGTGTCTGATTTTGCAAATTCAATCCAATCTATCAGCGTAAAAAAGCATAGCTTGGTGCATGAATATTATGTACACAATTTTACAGATAGGTATTTAAATATTTTATACAGAACGAAAGATATACTCAACGGAAAAGATGTGATGGAAGTGAATGTGTATGACAAGAAAACATGTAAATTTTTATTTTGTTTAAATGAAAATTTTATTGCCTTTCATATGTTGAATGACAGTAAAGGAAACCTCTGGGTAAGCACTGTTGACAAAGGATTGGTGGTTTATAAAACGCCGGCCCGTGTGACACAATGTTTGCAACAACCTTACAATCAGATAAATTTTTATAGTGTGACTGTCAAAACAGACGGGACTATTTTAGCAGGAAATGAGAAGGGTGAAATCATCGAAATTAAAAATGATTTTCAGCAGGTACACAAAGTATTTACCACTAGTAAAATAGAATGGCAACGTAATATTATTCTCTCTCAAAATAAAATAGTTACATTTTCCGATGGCGGAATTTTTGTCAATTACCAACGCGAAATCAAGAGTAATGCAATCGCCGGGCATCAAGAATCTAAGGTTGTGCTGAATGTAAATGATTCTATTATTATGAATGGCTCACGGACAGGGTTGTGTAAATTAAATACAATCACCGAACAAATACAATCCATCGATATCGGACAAAAAGTAGTGACGGGTTTAGCAAGTATTGACAAACAACATATTTATATCGGTTCTACAGATGGCCTTCATATGTATGATGTGAACGAACACACGCTTATTGATTTAAATCAAACAGATGCACTTTTAAGAGAACGCATTGTGGCCATGTGTACTACAAAAGATAGTTTACTTTGGATAGCCACTGCAACCAATGGTATTGTGGTATTGAAAAATAATAAAGTCATACAGCACATCAGAGAAACCGATGGATTGAGTTCAAATAACTCATTTGCAATTATCGCCGGTAAAGAACAACAAATTTGGCTAGGGACTATCATGGGTGTCTGCCGATTGAATTATTCATTTGAAAAAAACAGAATGAATGTTGGTATTCAAAATATTTCGATGATAGATGGACTGACATCGAATATTGTGAATCAACTTTTTTATGATCATAACAA
>JANNYV010000423.1:0-32600 GCA_031410275.1 Bacteroidota bacterium | reverse complement strand
AGCGTATATAAAGCCTTTCACACCTTTTTGTGCTTGCTCTCCTTCAATATCAAACTTACTTAATGAATTAGCAAGGCCATCCGTTACTTTTAAATAACCACGTTGATTCCCTTTTTTGACCATCAACAGAAAAGGCTGCTTTTTCAAATTTATGTCCAACATGCCTTGCGCATTTGTACTGCCCTTTGCAATGCTTTGTTGCGTATAATCTGTAAATTCTATTTCTGCATTGGCAACAGGTTCGGTGTTGAGCATATTGCTGATGAATACATGCGCCAATTTATTTTCATCCAACTTATAAATGATGCCCAAGTCAGAGGCTAAAATATTTCTGTTTACTGCTTTGCCATCATAATAACTCCGGTCGCAAGGCGAATAATCTTCGTTATACGATTCCCACGTATCATAGCCGTTATCGTAGTTGTAACCATGCCATTCGTTTTCTGTCCAATCATTTGCAGCCGGTTCATTTTCATCATCTTCATCTACTATTTCATCATTCTCATTACTTGTTGTGGGGCAATCAAAATTTGTATACTCTTTTTTAAATTTTATGGAGACTCGATAAATACTTCCCGGGTCAGGATTTATTAATTTTCTTAAGTCGATTACATGTTGGGTCCATTGATTGATATTTGTTGTTTTTACGTCGCTCAACACAATTTTTTGTTCAGCGATTATTTTTCCTGTACGTTTCAATTCATCATTTCCATCCAAATTATTGACCTGTAAAAATTGCTTGATATTGCTTTGATAAATTTTTATTACTCTTACATCTACAGCTTTCAAACCAATACTTTCGAAGGGCATAAACAATCCTTGTGAGTTGGGTAAAATACTTCCTTTGCCTTTGATTCGAACCAATGGTTTGGGGGCTTCAAATTCTAATGATGTGTTGAACGCAGTATTCATCGTATATCCTTTGAAATTTTTAATGCCTTTAAACACATTCAATGTAAATGTTCCTTCAATTCTGTTCGCTACATACACATTCACATTATTACCATCAACGCTATAAGTGAGTATCGCATTATTATTCAATGTAATCAGGCCTTGAAGGTCTTGATCACTTTTTATTGGGTCGCTAAATGTCAATGATACAAATTGATTTTCATCATCTTTGACTTCAGCTTTAGTCACGGTAAAATCTCCTAAAGCCGGTATGTTTATTTCTTGCTTTCCTGTTTGAATAGCTCTAATTGGTTTGCCATCCCATGAGATTAACACCTTACTTTTTGTTATGTTGCGAGATACACTATCAATAGTAATGGTATAATTATTATCATATTGATGATCCCAACGGATATGTAATTTCTTCCCTTCTTGTGTGGCTGAAATTGTTTTATATAATTGCGTGGTATCTTCTTTATCACTCAGTTTCACAGTTCCGTTAATGGTTTGCCATTCGAGGTTAAAGGCATCAGTATTTCTGGCTGCATCTAATTCAACAAATAAATTTTGTGCATAGGTAGAGAATTGAAAATTGAAGTCTTTGTATTTTTTTTCAACCTCCAATATTTTTGATAAACTAAATAAGGCTGTGTACAAGGTTTGTTCTTTGAGCGGTTCAGCCGGAATAAATTCGATGGTTCTGTTTGATGTAAAAACAGCTTTCCCTTTTATAGAGGGCGAAAATGAAAATGCACCTTTCAATAAATTACTATCCGGCAAAATATTTCCTGCATCTGAATTGGCCGCCAAAGCATTGGTTTTAATTTCGGAAGCCAATTCAATTTTAATTGCACTTTGCCGGCTCAGCATGCCGGATGTATAACCTGAAATATACTTTACAAAGGAAGGGTCGACCGTAAGAATTTTTGGCTTGGAATTTGATGTTATAGCGAAAATAATCGCGGAAGAAATCAATAAAATAAAGAAAGCTAAAAGAAGTTTGAGTTTCATGTTTGTATGTTTTACGATGTAAATGTCTAATGCCGCTCAAGCTGATTCTGTGGGTTCTATCAGGTGTGGTTTTATTTTGATTAAGTGCAGGAGATAGGGGATTATTTGTTGTAAGTTGACAATTGACAATCGATAGTTGACAATTGGTAAAAGGTTGCCGACAACCATCAACTGATAACTATCTATTAAAATATCCCATACGAAATTCCTTCATGCTCAACATTATTTCTTACTTTTAAACCAATAATTTTTAACATGAAGAAACTGTTATCTTTTTTTATTCTTATTTGCATTTATTCCAACTCATCTTCTCAATGTGGCGGTGCGCCAATTAATCATTGGGAATCGTGTGTACTTGAAAATACTAGCTGGAAATATACGATTCCGGCAGCTGCGATTCCGAACTGGCATTTGCCAACATTTAATGATGCGACTTGGTCGAATGGTGTTGGTGGTATTGGTTATGGCGATGGTGATGATAATACAGTCATACCCAATCCAACAACAACAGTGTATATGCGTAAGTCATTTAATATTGTAGATACATCAGTCATCAAATCGGCTATATTTTGTATGGATTTTGACGACGGCTTTGTGGCCTATTTAAATGGAAAAGAAATAGCACGGGCTAATATGGATCCTACCCAACAATGGAACAGTTTAGCCAACACCTCTACTGAAGCTAATTTGTATCAAGGTTTGCAACCTGCCTATTTTATTCTTTCACAGGCAGCTTTAGATACTTTATTGATCAACGGAACGAATGTACTTTCTATTGAAACGCATAATTATATTGCTACCTCTTCAGACCTTAGCTCACGTCCTTTCTTGCAATTGGCTATGACCAACTCGATATTAAGTTATTCGCCGGTACCTTCATGGTTTATTCCTCCAACTCCATTGCAATCAAACTTACCCATTATCTCTATTAATACACTTGGACAAACTATTGTAGATGATCCGCGTATCTTATGTGACATGGGAATTATATACAATGGTGTTGGTGCTATGAATTGTATCAGCGACCCATTTAATAATTACAACGGAAAAATCACCATCGAATTCAGAGGCTCTACATCGCAGGGCTTTCCCAAAAAACCATATGGCTTTAGTACAGCCGACACGGCAGGAAATAGTATTGATGCTTCATTACTCGGTTACCCGGCTGAAAGTGATTGGATATTATTGAACCCTTATACTGATAAATCATTCATGCGCGATGCGTTGGTATATGATCTTGGTCGAGCATTAAACTGGTATGCAAGTCGTACTCAATTTGTAGAACTTGTTATCAACGGGCAAAACCAAGGTGTGTATGTTTTATTAGAAAAAATAAAACGCGATAAGAACAGAGTTAATTTAGCAAAAATGACACCGACGGCAAATAGCGGTGATTCACTCACAGGAGGCTATATTTTTAAGGTTGATAAAATAACAGGAAGCAGCGGCAATTGGTGGAATACAGTGAATGGTATTTCAATTCAACATCATGATCCTGATTGGAATGAAGTAACAACCACACAGCATAACTATCTCGAAAGCTATATCAATAACTTTGAATCTGTTTTGTTTGGTTCAAGTTTTACAAATCCCAATACGGGTTATCGAAAGTTTGCAAACCCTTATTCCTTCGCTGATTTTTTTATCTTAAACGAACTTAGTAATAATATTGATGGGTATCGATTGAGTACGTATATACACAAAGACAGAGACAGTCGTTGCGGGCGATTTACCATGGGACCTCTTTGGGATTTTAATTTAAGTTTTGGAAATGGCGATTACTGCAACGGATACCCAACCACCGGATGGCAATTGTATCAGGGTTGTGGACTCGATGGTAGCGGACATTGGATGGATAGAATGTTGCAAGATCAATGGTTTAAAAATTTAGTGAATTGCAGATGGAATGAATTACGACAAACCACGTTAAGCACTGCTTCATTGATGGCACGAATAGATACCACTGCAAATTATTTACGACAAGCCTCTGTCAGAGATTCAGCCATATGGCAAACAATAGGGACCTATGTTTGGCCGAATGGTTGGGTTGCAAACAGTTGGCAGGGTGAAGTAGATTCAGTGAAACTTTGGCTCACCAATAAATTAAGTTGGATTGATGCGAATATGTATCCTTCAACACAAAATTGTTTTGCGTCTGCAGGTTTAAGTCTCTCAATTGATGAAATAAATTTCCATAGCGAAAGTTCTATTGATGCAGGCGATTGGCTTGAGCTGAATAATTATGGAACAACGGCTATCGATCTTTCAAATGCGGCCTTACTTGATGGAGATTCCTATGAAAAATATTGTGTGATACCGAATGGAACCATTATCAATGCAGGGCAGCGCTTGGTCGTGTATGAAGATGCTGTGAAATTTACGGCACAATTTCCGGCAGTCACAAATAAAATTGGACCTTTGTGTTTTAAATTAAATAATACAGGGCAAAAAATTGTGCTTCGTGATAAAGATAATAAACTCATTACCTCGGTCAATTTTTTTGATACTTGGCAATGTTCGGCAGCTGGCAATGGACGAACATTACAATTGGTTTCACCAACTTCTATTCCCAATAATGCTGCTTCTTGGTTCGCCGGATGTATAGGAGGCTCACCTGGTGTGGCTTATACGCCCTGCGTAGAAAATCCAATTTATTCAGAAATTAATTATAGTTCAGCCACCACTGCCGATGCCGGTGATTGGATAGAACTTTATAATAAAAATACAACGCCATTTAGTTTAAGCAGTTGGACACTGCATGATGGAAGCAATACAAATTTATTTACCTTCCCGAGCGGCTATACTCTTGACGGTAATAAATATGTTGTATTGTATAGTGATGCAACAAAATTCAATTCTCAATTTCCGACTGTCTTCAATAAACTCGGACCGCTAGGTTTTTCATTGAGTAGCACGGGCGATGTTATCCGTCTGTTTGATAATACAGGGAAACTGCGTTACAGTGTTTGTTACAGTCCTAACTCACCCTGGCCAACTGCACCAAATGGTGGTGGTAAGACATTAGAAAATGGACAATATGCCGGTAATCATAATGCGGCGGCTTCTTGGTTTGCCGGTTGCCCGAAAGGCTCACCGGGCTTTGCTTACAATCCGGCTTGTATTCCATTAGGTGTCAATTCTATCGATGAAAAAACGACCTTCATTTCGGTGTATCCAAATCCAAGTAGTTCTATGTTATTTATAGAATCAAGTAAATCATTAACCCGGGTTTCTATTTTTGATATAGTTGGAAGAGAAGTTTTTTCAACCCATAAAAAAATCAATGAAATTAATATTGAGTCCTTACCTGTTGGTAATTATTTATTGAAATGTATGGATGAAAATCAAACGTATTTAATTAAGTTCTCTAAAAAATAATAACCCCGATTGTATGAAAAGATATTGTATTTTCTTTTTCTCCTTGTTGCTGACATATGCCATTCAAGCCCAAACATTTACGGCATCGCCCAACCAATTGTGTGCCGAAAATACCAATCTAACATTTAATATTACAACATCAGGATTGCCGGTACAGTCAACGCCTAGCTATGGTTTTTATGAAGTATGTATTACACTCAATCATCCAAAAGCAAGTGATATAAGACTGCAACTCGAATCACCGGCGGGTACGTTTATACAAATGACATATAACAACGGAGGTGCAGCAAATTTTACCAATGCTTGTTTCAGATTGTATGCATCAAACTCGGTTCGCTACAGCAATGCGCCTTTCAATGGTGCCTACATGGCATATGATAATATGCGCGATTTAATAAATAACCAAAATCCGAACGGCGTTTGGAAACTTCATTATCTCGATAATATAACGAATGGCGTAACCGGCACACTTATTAGTTGGAATATTAATTTTATATCCAATCCTGAAATTGTATCTATTAATAACTCAAGTTCTAATCTTCCTATTTTTAAAATTGATGTGCCTTCCGGTAATATACCCGATGATCCGAAAGTGCCGGGTACCATAAAAATAATTGGCAACAGTTTGGGTAGTAATAATTTTAATGCCACTGTATTTACCGCACAATATAATCTGGCTATCGAGCGTCAAGGTTATACATCGGCTTGGGGTGATAAACCCAATTATGATTTTGAATTGCATAATGGGGTTGGTGCAGATAGCTCAGTGGCATTACTGAACATGCCTGCTGAAAGTGATTGGATTTTAAAGGCGGCCATCACAGATGAATTTATGATGAAGGATGCTATCACTTTTGAAATGTCACGACGAATGGGTTACTATGCACCACGCACAAAATTTGTAGAGCTCATAGTAAATGGTGAATATGTTGGTGTCTATATTCTTGAGGAAAAAATGAAACGGGATGCGAACCGGATTAACATTGCTAAGCTTGCACCGATAGATACTGCCGGTGTTGAACTAACAGGCGGCTATATTTTTGAAATCAATCCCAATGGTGACCCTGCAGCTTGGTATTCAAATTATCCGGGTTATCAATTTCAAAACCTCACCAACCCATATGAATACAAAGTAGTATATCCGCATCAAAATTTATTGCACCCCAAACAACTCAATTATATTCATGCCTTTGTTGATAGTTTTGAAGATGCTTTACACGGACCAAATTATCAGGACCCGAATATAGGTTGGCGTAAATATGCGAGCGAAGATGATCTTATCAATTTTTTAATTGTAAGTGAATACAGCACTAACTATGATACCTACGGACGAAGTACATATTTATTCAAAGAAAAAAGTACTGATGGAAATAAAATACATTGCGGTCCGCCTTGGGATGCCGATCGTGGCTTTTGTTGCGATACAGGCTGGGTGCATATTATTACACATGGTTATTGGATATTTCCGTTTTGGTGGCAAACACTTCGCACAGATTCTGTGTTCAATAAAACATTGGCTTGCCGTTACACTTCGCTGCGAAATGATGTGTTGACCAACCTTGCCTTTACCAATTTAATAGACAGTAACCAAACTTATATTCGACATGCAGTACAACGAAATATAAACCGATGGCAAAATTATATTGCCGATATCAATGTCTTAAAAACGAACGTAACAAACAGACTGGCATGGATGCAAACAAATTTACCCGGAAGTGTTTTTCCACCTCTGCCATTAACTAATACTACATTTTGTGCTGGTGACCCTGTTAATATTTTTATCGGTAATCAATACACCTATAATTTTAAACCCGGACCTGATACAAGTTTTTTTGTACCTGCTTTGGCGGGGAATTATAAGGCCATTGTGAGTTCAAAGTATGGATGCGAAACAAAACAAACAATTACAGTCACACCGCATCCGCAACCGGTCATTGTGGGCAATCAATATCCTTGCAGAAATACATCCGAACTTTATAAAGTCACACATATTCCCGGCGCTGCCTATGTATGGACGATTAACGGCGGAACACCTGTGAGTGGCTGTGGTGCGAGTGATTCATCATGTACAGTATTTTGGGGCAATCCTACATTTTGTATGGTTACTGTAAAACAATCACTCACACTTTCTTGTTCTGATACCGATAT
Source organism: Bacteroidota bacterium (assembly GCA_031410275.1). Taxonomy (GTDB): domain Bacteria; phylum Bacteroidota; class Bacteroidia; order Chitinophagales; family Chitinophagaceae; genus OLB11. Next base: position 25,172 of record JANNYV010000423.1, on the reverse strand, counting down.
TCATCCTGTGACCATTCAAACATGCACGGCTGTAAACAATGTAGAGGAAATAAAATCGATCACTGTTTTCCCTTCACCTGTTTCTAAAATATTGCATATACAAAGTGGTTTTGCAATTCTCTCTTCTACGGTGTATGATGCCGCAGGAAGAACGGTATTACTAAACTCAAATTCCACTACGCTCGATGTTTCATCATTGGCTACCGGAACCTATTTGCTTAAAGTATGGGATGAAAATAGGAAAGTGTATTTAGCGAGATTTGTGAAAGAGTAACCTCATTTAAATGAAGATATTCTTTTATCCAATACAATTTTTTGAATGGAAGCAATCGATTATAAAATTGAAAAAGGTTGGAATAAATCGATCGTCAGGTATGGTATATTGATGCTGATGGTATTGCTCTCAGCTATTCAAATTTACCAATATTATGTTCCCAATAAATGGACAAAAGATGTTGTCATAGATTATCAGCGGAAACAAATTTATTCGCGTACTCAGTATTTTATTTGCAAGATATACAGAACCGCAAAGATTTGTTTTAGTTCTGAAAGGTATATTCGTATTCATATTGGTGATACCATTGAATATGAACGAAACTATGTATTTAACAAAGTTGTTCGAGTAAAATATAGGGAGGATGGTTATTGTAAAGTAGTCAATGTGCTGTACGGAATGTACCAATATGTTTATCTTTATATTCCTGCTATGATTGCTTTTTTTAGTTTACTGAGTATCTACAAATTTAAGAGCATTGGCTACAGTATTAATTTATTTATTGCAGCTTTTGTACTTTCCCTGAGTGAATTATTTTTCATTTTATATTTGACATAAGTGAAAATATCTCTGCTTTCATTTAAAGAAAAAAATATTACCCGCTATGCTTTCTCTCATCTCAAATCTCTTATCTCCTATCTATCATTGAGGCATTCCCGAATTATACTACCTTTGTCCCGATGGAAATAAAATCAACAGAGTATCTTATCAGTAGCCCTGATATATCAAATTGTCCGAAAGGAATATTACCCGAAGTAGCTTTCATTGGCAGAAGCAATGTAGGCAAGTCCTCATTAATCAATATGCTCACCAATAAAAAAGAATTGGCTAAGGTTTCTTCATCCCCCGGAAAGACGCAGCTGATTAATCATTTTCTCATTAATAAAAATATGTATTGGGTCGATTTGCCGGGATACGGTTTTGCGAAAGTGTCGCAAGCAAAACGAGGAGCATGGACAAAGATGATTTGGAACTATGTTGAAAAACGTGAAAACCTGCAAACCTTATTTGTTCTTATCGACAGCCGGCATACACCACAAAGTATGGATATTGATTTTGTGAATAAACTTGGGCAAAAGGCCATTCCGTTTACGCTTGTTTTTACCAAAGCAGATAAAGAATCACAAAAAGAAGTGAGTGAGCATGTTAGTCAATTTAAACAAGCCTTATTAAAAACATGGGATGAACTACCAACCATCTTCGTTAGTTCAGCAGTGAAACGATTAGCACGAAAAGAGATATTAGAATATGTAGAGCAGCTAAGGATAAATTATATTCCTGCCGAACAACTAAAAGAAAAAACTGAAGAATAATCAGTTACTGTAAAAATTAAATTTCTGCCCGTTAGTGGCAACAAAGGAAAGCAAGTCTTTTACACTGGATAAGGAATTGTATTTTTTGGCAAGCTTGGCCACCGGAATTTTATATACTGTACATAACATCTCTTTATATTCATCTACATGTTCCGGACTCGTAATAATAGAACTTAATGGGGTGAGCAAATTAACTTTACCTGCATTACTTTTCAGGCCTTTGGTCAACAAGAACTTTGACGTATTTTTTAAAATTGATTTAGAAAGATTGTATAAGAAAGGATTGCCATAGAGTTGGGAAATTTTGCTTGCATTATTGAGGCTGGTATACTCCTTGCAACCAGTGAATGAAAATACACCCAACATACATACAATAAAAAGAACATACAAATTTTTCATTGCTATTTTATTTTGTTGTCACAATAATACAGAATAATTGGGATAAACAAAAACCGGTCAATTGACAATTCTGTTTGCACAACTGCTACTGGCGAAGGCTTCGGGTTTGGCTTTAAACGCAAAACCCATCCCGAGAATATACCCTGTTGCTTCTCGTAAGGCTTCATTGCTTTTAAATTGAGGATTAGTATTAATGTCGGCATGCACTTCCATATCCACATCATATTGTGTAAACAAGTCACAAAGTTCATACGCAATTTCAATGCTTTTAAATACTTCAACAAGCATTCGTTCCTTGATGGCATATTTAATTAAGGTCTTTTCATTATGAATAAACATAAAACCTCCTCTGCCTTCGCGTAAAAAAACGATGACCGTGGCAAATTCAGTTTCCAATCCCTTGACCTGTGAGTCGGTACCAATACATACTTTGAGTTTATTTCCCAGGGCAGCCTCGCCTTGTATCATTTCTTCTACCGCCGATTTGATAGGTAAATGAATTTGTTCACCGTTGAATTTTCTCCATTGCATAACTTCAATAGATTTGTGTAGGTTAAATGTACAGACAAATCTTTGTTATGAATACAATACCGGATTATGTTTTTCTTAATAACTTATAAACACTACAACATGCTGTTCATAATAAGGGCAATGGTACAACCTGAAACGACTTTGATATTATTTTCAGAAGCAATGGCTTTGAGCTCATCATTCTCTGTCCCGGGATTAAAAATAATTTTGGAAGGCTTCAGCGAAAGCATGTAATTATAATATTGCTTTTGTTGATTTGGTTTTAAAAATATTGTAATGGTTTTGCCTTCTTCGTTGAAAACCGGAATCTCCATATCCGATGCATCCTCCTTTTGATAGGCGATATTCATCGTTTTAAATCCTTTATTCTTCAATATTTTATTCGCCATATAACTTGGTCGCATCGGGTTATCGGATGCGCCTAAAATTACTATGAGATCTGAGTTTTTCAATTTATCTGCTTTTTCAATGAATGAAAAAGCAAGTTTAATGCCAAACTATTCATAATTCATAACTAATTGATTTTAAATGAATTAAGATAAATATAATATGATTTTCTGATATCGCGTAAAGCCTCTCTCAGCCTCGAAATCAATCTTTTGAAATGCCTTAAATTGAAATAAAATTTGGGTCTCAGAAATACTTAACTATTTTTACGTTCTTATGCAATTGCAAACTAAACGTATATTCTCGATTTTACTGCTCGGTGTTTTTGTATTGTACAGCACGCCCAAAGAATTGTACCATGCGTTTACTCATCATACCGATACTGTTCATAAATTGGTCTGTAGTAAAGATGGTTTGCAAATATCGAATGAACACCATCATTGTGAATTATTGAAAATTGATCAGCAATTTTCTGCCGCTACTATTCAAATTCCTTTCTACGATTTTTCCTGGAAGCAATTCTTTTTTAGCATTGCCTTAAAAGCAATGCAGGAAAAATGCTTGCACAGCAATGTGTATTCATGTAAGCAATTGCGTGCTCCTCCTTTTTTTGTTGTGTAAAGTAGTCACTACTTTTTTTACTTCTATTTTATTCAAGTATTTTTTGAATGGTCATTATGCGATGCATTTTCCCTTTCATTGATATTGCTTGAATTGCATTTTTTACTCAACAAAAAATAATTTAAATGAAAATTAATATCATTCTCATTTCATTCATTGCATTGCTTTCTAACTTAGCCTTTGCAACGAATTCGAAAACAAGTTTAAACGGAAAAATTACGGATAAAAAAACCGGTGAAACAATGCCGGGTGTATCTATTTATTTGCCTGATTTAAAAACGGGAACCATCAGTAATAAAGATGGTATGTATAAAATAGAAAATTTACCAAATAAAATAGTACTGATACAAATTAGTTTTATTGGGTATCAAACCGTCATTGAGCATATCGATTTATCACAAACAACAACAATGAATTTTGTGTTGGAAGAATCGGTCAAAGAAATACATGATGTGGTGGTTACCGGTTTATCGAAAGCAACGGAACGAAACAGAACGCCAACTTCAATCGCTTCAATTTCCCATATTTCATTATTGCAAAATGCATCCACAAATATTATAGATGCGATTACAACGCAAGCCGGTGTGTCGCAAGTGACTACAGGTGCAGGCATTTCAAAACCTGTAATCCGAGGGCTCGGATATAATAGAGTGGTGGTGGTGAATGATGGCATCCGGCAAGAAGGTCAGCAATGGGGCGATGAGCATGGTATTGAAATAGATGAAAATTCTATCAATAAAGTTGAGATACTCAAAGGTCCTGCCAGTCTTGCTTTCGGAAGTGATGCCATGGCAGGTGTAGTGAATATGATTTCATTCCCAACCTTACCAGCCGGAAAAATAAACGGAACATTGATTGGCAATTATCAAAGCAATAATGGTTTGTATGATGTGTCGGCAAATATTGCAGGGAATCATAAAGGATTGATTTGGGATATTCGTTGCAGCCGGAAAGCAGCGCATGCATATAAAGATAAATATGACGGGTATGTCTTCAATTCGGGTTTTAAAGAAAATAATATAAGCACCGTCATTGGCTTAAATAAATCATGGGGTTATTCGCATTTGAGTTTTAGCACGTATCATTTAATGCCCGGTATTGTAGAAGGCACGAGGGATAGTGTCAGCGGAAAATTTATAAAAGATGTTGCGCTGAATGATTCAACATCCGAAACACAATTAGTAAGTACTGCAGACAATAAAATGTACACACCTATTACGCCTTACCAGCAAATACATCATTATAAGGCAGTTTGGAATAATAATTTTTATATTCATGAAGGGAGTTTAAAATTTGTAGTGGGTTATCAACAAAATCAACGGCAAGAGTTTGCAGATATATTGAAACCGGATGAATACGGATTATACTTTTTATTAAATACTCTCAACTATGATATTCGATATGTGTTACCTGAAATGAATCACTGGAACCTTTCTCTCGGGGCCAATGGGATGTATCAAATCGCACAAAATAAAGGCATCGAATTTTTAGTGCCTGAATATAATTTGTTTGATATCGGCGGTTTTTTTATCGCCAAGAAAACAATCAATCAAATAGATATCAGCGGTGGCCTGCGATATGATATACGAAATGAACATGGAGATAAATTAATGCTCGATGAAAATGGAATGAAGACGGAAATAGAGAATGCAAACAACATAGAAAAATTCAATAAATTCAATACCGTCTTTCAGGGCATATCGGGTAGTCTTGGGTTTGCATATCAACTTTCGAAAAAAACATACACGAAATTAAATTTATCAAGAGGGTTTCGGGCACCCAATATTGGTGAGCTTGGTGCCAATGGTGAACATGAAGGAACAAACAGGTATGAAATTGGTGATGCTGCTCTTCGACCTGAAAACAGTTGGGAAATCGATGCCACCTTCGGAGTGAATACCAAACATCTTACATTGGAGTTAGATTTATTTGACAATAGGATTCAACATTTTATTTATCAACGAAAACTCAGCAGTGTTTTGGGCGGTGACTCAATTTCTAATGCACTTCAAACATTTAAATTTGTGCAAGGCAATGCAAATCTTGCTGGTGGAGAATTGATGATTGATATTCACCCTCACCCATTAGATTGGTTGCATATTCAAAACGCGTTTTCGTATGTGCAATCGCAACAATATGCGCAACCCGATTCCTTGAAATATTTGCCTTTAACGCCACCGGCAAAATTGAGAACCGAATTTAAAATAGAAAAACCAACACTCGGAAAATATCTTCACAATACCTATTTTAAAATAGACATTGAAAATTATTTTGCACAGCATCACTATTTCAAAGCCTTCGGAACAGAAACCGCTACATCCGGCTATACATTACTAAATGCAGGGCTTGGAGCCAATATCGAATATAAAAAACATCCATATTGTTCAATATTTCTTAGTGGGAATAATTTGACAAACAAAGCCTATCAAAGTCATTTGAGCCGTTTGAAATATGCTGACATAAATAGTCTTACAGGAAGAAAAGGTGTTTACAATATGGGGCGAAATATTTCGCTAAAGGTGATCGTGCCATTTGGATAAATTAAAGGCTTGATGTCTACATCAGTTTGCCGGACATCGGATATCGAATATCGGACATCGCCCTTACTCCTCTTTCATAAAATCAAAACCTTCTTTTTTCAAATCATAGGCATTATTGCAATCTGTTAATTGTGCGAAGGCACTGTAAATGACGCCCACAATCCATGGCAATGTGAAAATTAAACCAATAAGGCATGGTAGAGCACTTACAATAAAAATTAAACCAAGGATAATAAACAAGCCTAGTAATTCAAAAAAATTCTTCATGGCTAACTTGCGAGATGCCTCCATAGCTGGCCATGCCTGTAATTTATAAATGACAATAAAATAGGATTTGAATGCCCAAATAATAGAAATAAAAAGTGAACCTAAAAAGGCTACCAAAAATAAAATAACTGTTTTAGCATTCAACATACTAAACACTAAATCTTTGATTTCATCTTTATTGCTAAACGTTCCACCACCTGATGACAGCTTGAACAACTGCAACAATTCAGGAATATAACTGATAAATAATATGACCATAATGGCTAAACTAACTAGCATTTGAATAAGTGAACTGACCATAAGCGGCGTTAAGAAACCAAACCCTTTAAACATATCGCCAAAATCTGTCCATGCCTTGCCATTCGAAATCTGCCATGTTACATAAATACCGCCGGCAATCAAACAAGGCATTAAAATTAATGAGCTGGCAAACGATCCTAAAATAGGAATCAAATAGCTACCTCCTAAAATAACACAAGACACAAGTAACCCGAGGATATAAAACAACAGATTTTTAGATACTAATTTCCATCCATCAGAAAGGGCCAGCCCAATAGAGAATGATGTTTTGTCGGTTTCAATTTGTTCGATTGTTTTCATTTGTTTTTTTATTTTTTTAGGGATGATAAAAATTATCTTCACAATAGTAGCAAAATAAATTAAGGTTTGAAAATGGTAGGACCTATTTTCTTACTACATTGCAACAAAAAAAACATGTATAAAATTTTCCCGCTTTGCTTCGTAGCATTTTTCATGCATCTTCAATCAGTTGCCCAAACCTATACCTTATGGAGCATAGGCAGCCCAAATGATACAGTCACTTCACCAGCTCCCTGCACCTTATTGATGGGCGGTGCTACAGAAGATGATCAGGCTATGACCAAGTTTCTTCAATATGCCGATCATGGTGATATTGTAGTCATACGAACTAGTGGCTCAGACGGATACAATATTTATTTATACAGCGATTTGGGCGTACAGGTAAATTCTGTACAAACACTTTTAATACCCACTGTTGCCGCTGCCAATGATTCGTTTGTTGTGCAAACGGTTCGCAATGCGGAGGCCCTATGGATCGCAGGTGGCGACCAATGGACCTATGTTTCGAATTGGAAAAACACACCATTAAATACAGCCATCAATTATTTGATTAATGTCAGGCATGTGCCTGTTGGCGGCACTAGCGCCGGCATGGCTATTATGAGTGAGTATTACAATTCAGCTCAAGGAGGCAGCGCACAATCGCCCACTGTGTTGGCAAATCCATATGATCCAACAGTGACCATCGGCAGTTCAGATTTTCTTCATAATCCTTTATTAGAAGATATAATCACCGATACACATTTCGATTATTATAACCGCAACGGACGATTAATGACCTTTATGGCCCGCACATGGAAAGACAGCAATGTAAAAATAAATGCCATTGCCTGCGATGAATATACATCCGTATTTATTGATACAAATTATAAAGCCACTGTGTACGGCGGAAAACCATCAGCCGATGATAATGCTTATTTTCTTCGAGTAGATTGTGCCGGAAATAATGCCATTCAGAATTGTGTCAGTGGCACTCCATTAAATTGGAAACAAGACAGCACCGTAGTGAAGGTATATAAAATACAATCCGACAGTAGCGGCACACAATATTTTGATTTGCGAAATTTTGGTGCGACACCTACCTATACAAATAATGGAGGCATCTGGCAAGATTGGTGGGTCGATAATGGAACATTCAATTCAAAAACAGGTTCGGCACTTTTGTGTAATTCGGTCTCCTCCATTTATGACAATACATCTTGGGCATTCAATATTCAGGCGAGCCCAAATCCATTTAGCTCGGCTATTCAACTCAATATAAATTTGACAAAGGCGGAACAATTATACTTTACATTGACCGACATGACGGGCAAAGCAGTTTTTGATTCCAACCAATACACCCAATATCCAAGTGGTATCTCACATCAGAATATTGAAGTGAGTACTGACCTTGTACCCGGTCTTTATTTTTTGATTGTCAAAGGAAAATCAGGTATTCAGTTTACACAGAAATTAATCAAGGAATAAAGCATTGACATTTTTTGAAGAAAATTTTGGGCGTTCGGGCGGGCTATTCGTTTCAAGTCCTCGGTCAGCCATGCCACGCACAAACCCATTTCAAATGCCTGCACTGCGGGCTTTCCACTACTATCCCTAACGCGAAGAACGATGACGAGTTTGCGGGTTGGTCCTTACGACTTATGTGTCAACGCGTTGGGTACCAGCTGAAAAATCTCTATTCAGACGATATGCTTAAGAAGTGTGCTACATCCCGCAAATTCGTAACTCCCTAACTCATAACTCCCTAACCCGTAACACCCTAACCCGTAACGCATATCTTTTCCCTTATTCCATTTCCCCGTTTCACCGCATTTTTTTTGGCGGAATGGCGCTTAGTGTATAATTTCAAGGTTCTAAAAAATAAATTTAAAATGAAACAACTCACTCTTTCATTATTTGGTCTTTTAATTTTGAGCAATATATATGCTCAGGATCTTCATCAAGCCGGTGATGTAAACAAAGACATTACGCCTTTTAATGAAGCCAAAGATGCTATGAATGGAATAAACACTTCATACCTGAATAACCAAACTGCCTGGAAACAATTTACACAACATTACCCAACGTGGGGAGGAACCTTTAATCGCTATACAAAATTGCCGCATCGTGCGCTTGGCACACCTATTGCATTTGCTGGTGGTGGTAACGATGCTGTGACAAAAGCGAAAGCATTTCTTCAACAAGAATTCGCAGCCTTCAATTTGCCATTAAATGAATTGACATTAACCCGTAATTACAATGACGGCACCTATATCAATGTCGATTTTAAACAAGTACATAACGGAGTTGAAGTTCTTTGGAGCAGAGTGAGTGTGCGGTTCACACAAGATTTAAAAATTGTGATGATTGGTTTAGATGCTTATCGTTCTATTCCGGCATTAAGCGCAAGTATTACACCTGCAACGGCTATTTTAAAAGCAGAGCAAGCCATTACAACGAGTATTACAAATTCGTCTGTCAGCAATGATTTAAAAATATTCCCTTATCCAGTTGATGGAAAATATGATTACCGTTTAGCGTATGCAGTGAATGTAAAAACAATCAACTACAATAAAACGCCGGGCAATTATTTGACTTATGTAGATGCCAATTCAGGTGAAATTTTATACCGTCAAAACCAAGTGAAATTTTTTGATGTGAAGGTGAAAGGTGATGTGCATCCAATAAATCAATATACACCGACGGAAAACCGTCCATTGAAAAATCTGAAAGTAAAAGTAGGGACCACAACCTATTATACAGATGCTGTAACCGGAATTGCGTCGGTTCCTTCTGGCACAGCCACCATTTCATTAGAAGGAAAATGGGTACAAGTAATTGATGATGGTGGGAGCGCAACAGCTGCTGCATCCTATTCGCACACATTTTCGGTTTCAGGCGATTCTACAACATTCGATATTACAGTTCCTCATGCAAATGACAGAGGTGTAAATGTGTATTATCATGTAAATACTGTTCATGATTTTATGAAAACGAAGTACCCAACATTTACCGTGATGGATAATCCATTACCGGCTAACGTAGATGTGGTTGGTACTTGCAATGCATTTTATTCAGGTACGGATATTAATTTTTATGCAGCCGGTGGCGGATGTAATGCCTTCTCCTATATTGGTGACGTAATGAGTCATGAATATGGACATGGTATTAGCGATAAATTTTATACATGGCAAGGCGGGAGTTTTGACAATGGCGCCATGGGTGAAGGATATTCAGATACTTGGGCAAATTGTATATTAAAAACAGGGATTATTGGCGCAGGGGCAAACTCACCAACAGATTATATTCGACGTTATGATATTAATCCAAAAGTATATCCTCAGGACATCGTAGGTGAAGTGCATGCCGATGGTGAAATTATTGCCGGTGCATGGTGGGATGTGGCAGGTAACTGGGGTAGTATAGATTCAATGGGTGATTTGTTTGCAAAATCATATTATGGTTTAGCTACAGGCCCTGACGGAACCGAAGGAACTGTGTATCACGATATTTTAATTGATGCATTATTGTATGATGATAACAATGCGAATTTAAATGACGGCACTCCACATTTCGGTGATATCGTACCGGCTTTTGCAGCACACGGAATTTATTTATTAAGCAATACCACAGTCAATCATACATCACCGGGTACAATAAGTGCCGGTGTTCCTGTTTCAATTAGTGCTGATGCCTTGGCCGATTATCCTGCCTTCCTTGGTGATATGAAAATGATATACAGAAAAAAAGGAACCACTGCAACGGATACAACATTAATGACAAAATCAGGTACAAATTATACATGTCAATTTCCATCGGCAACATTAGGTGATGTGTATGAATATATTTTTGCCGTGTATGATTATACAAACTTATTATCTGTATTCTCACCGGCAAACGCAGCATTCAGCAATGGTTTCACCAATCGAAATATTCCAAACTATTTATTGGTTGGTTATCATTCCCAATTCAATGAGCCATTTACAAATTTAACTAGCGCATCTGCCGGCTGGACTGTAGGCAATGCGCCAAATGATAATGCCACTGCGGGTAAATGGGTAATTGATGTGCCTCTTTCTTCGGTGACAAATGGTGACACAGTTCAAACAGGAAAAGATCATACAACAGGTACAGGCAAATGTGCTGTTACAGCCAATGCGACATCAGCATCGAGCCAAGCAGGTAATGCAGATGTAGATGGTGGCAGAACATCATTAATTACAGAAGCATATGACCTTTCTAAATATACCAATCCTGTCATTTCATATTGGAGATGGTACACAAATAGTCAAAGCACTTCAAATCCGGGAAAAGATTTATGGAGAGTTTGGATATCATATAATAACGGAACTACTTGGAATGTAGTAGAAAAAACATTTAAGCCTGATGTAAGTTGGAGACGTAGTGTAGTCATTCCTGATTTGACACAAGGCAGTACAGCAAAACTTATGTTTACCGCCACTGACTCTATCTCTACAGGTGTAGCAGGTACATGGGTAGAAGCAGCAATAGACGATATCGAAATTCTTGATTTAGGGAGCCCTGCCGGGTTACCGGATGTAAATAGTTTACAAGCCTCTATTTATCCGAACCCTGCTTCAAACGAAATTACTATTATGACTACTGAGAATGGAACGATGAACTATACCATTTTAAATACTATCGGAGAAACTATTCTTCACAATACGAAGGCTACGGTGGTAAACAATCAATTAAAGATTAATACCTCCTCATTAGCGAATGGTATTTATTTTGTAAAGCTGGATATGAATAATAAGAAATCAGTGCACAGATTAGTAATAGCGAAATAAGAAAATAAATTTTTAATCAAAAGCCTCACAATTGTGGGGCTTTTTTGTTGGGAATGCCTTTACGAATAAACCGAAAAAGGAAAAATATTTTTTATCCTTGTTGAAATAACCTCATTGCATTTTCTGTTGTGACAGCCTCTAATTCCCGCAAGGAAATATTTTTCAATTCCGCTAATTTTTCAGCCACTAAATTGACGTAGCTGCTTTCATTTCGTTTGCCGCGATGCGGGACAGGTGTTAAATAAGGGGAATCGGTTTCGAGGACGAGATATTTCAAATCTATTTTTTGAATGACCTCTTGCAAGCCTGCATTTTTGTATGTGAGCACGCCACCTATGCCCAAATAAAATCCCATATCAATAATTTGAACAGCACTTTCATAGCTCCCGCTAAAACAATGAAACACGCCCTTAATGCCTCGCGAGGAATATTCATACACAATATCAATCGTATCTTTTGTGGCTTCACGGGTATGAATGACAATAGGAATATCAAATTCCAAGGCCCACTCTATTTGTGAACGAAATGCATTTTTTTGTTCAGCAACAAATGTCTTATCCCAATAATAATCGAGACCAATTTCCCCCACTGCACAAAATGTTCTTTTCTCCAACCAATCCCGCACAATCTGTAATTCTTTTGCAGCATTTTCCTTTACATAGCAAGGATGCAAGCCCATCATGGCAAAACAATGTTCCGGAAAATTTGTTTCAACATTAAGCATGGGTTCAATGGTCGTTGAATCGCAATTTGGAAGGAACATTTTTTCAACACCGGAAGCGATAGCTCGTTGTATCATATCGTTTCGGTCATCATCAAATTTTTCGTCGTATAGGTGAGTGTGGGTGTCTATCATTGTGAATGAATGTTATGGTGTTGGCGAGTTACGGGTTGATGAGTTATAAGTTATAAGCGATGAGTTATGAGACTTTGTAGTCATTTTCAAATTTTGTATGTTCGTTCACATACTTCATATTCAGTGATATTATTCGAAGCAATAATTAAGATTCGTTGACGGCAATATGCTTCTATCAAATTTTTATATAAAGCAATTCCTTGATCATCTAAATTGGTGCATGGCTCATCTAAAAAAAGTACGGGTGTATTCGCAAAAATCGCTTGTGCCAGCTTAACACGTTGCTTCATACCGCTCGAGAATTTCTCAATCATTTTATGCTGCGCGTGTTCCAACCCAATATACCGAATCATTTCATCGACAGGTAACACCGGTTTTTTAAATGTAAAATGGTATTCCAAAAATTCAGTCAAGGTCATTTCTTCTATCAGTTCGAGATAAGGAGCGCAAAGAGAAATGGATTGAAAGATATCCTCGGGATCAATTTTCTTGCCTTCTATTTCATAAATCACTTCCCCTTTCGAAGGGATCATATAAGTAGCAATAATTTGAAGCAAGGTAGATTTTCCTGAACCATTAATTCCTAATAAGGCAGTTGAAGAAGGTAATTCAAAAGTCAATGAAATATCATCGAACAAAAGCTCTGCGCCAAAACGTTTGCTAATATGTTGTAATTCAATTTTCAGAAAGGCAAATGTAGTAATAAATTCGATGTTCGATGCTTGATGTCCGATGTCGGGTGCATTTCAAATTTTCGCTACATTTTTTATAGAGACGAATGCATTTCACTGACCTTAGAAAAATGGCGTTAAGAAAATCTTTTTGAATGGCGAAAAAAATGAAAACTATTGCACGTATCAACATAAAGTTTATTGGCTCAATCTAAGTATCTAAGAACAAGGAAGGACAATTGCTGCATAGCTTTTTCATTTTTTTCGCCATTCAAGAAGATTTTTAGCCAATTTTTCGTCAGTCTTGACTTTTTGCTCCACTTTTTTGTCAAGAAAAAAGTGGAAAATATAATTGATATCCTAAAATTTTAAGGTCAGTCGTATTTTCTAAATGCAAACTCAGATTACGAAAATTTGACTGAACAGTTCATTCGGCGGCATTGCGCAATTACTGCAGGTTGGGGGCAGTTTTATTTCTTTTTAATATTTCTGACAAGCCGTGTACTCATTCCTAATTCTACTCCATTCCATGAACTATACGGACTGGAAAATTGCTTTTCTCTGTCTCCCGATGTGGCAAATCCATCTATAAAACTTATGTAGCTTGCCGTAAATTTATTTGGAGTCGTAGCACTCCAAAATGAATATGCCCCTTTACCCCACACACAAACAGAGTCCATTTCATTAAATTGGTTTCGATATATCTCTCTATCCTTTTTATTCTTATTGATAGTTCTATATTCTGAGATTGTGGGAACTCTCCAATCCGAAAACCCTCCATAATTACTAGTATTCATTTCATCTTTCCACTCAACTGTCTCTTTCCAATTAGTAAGAAACCGGTTTTTAATAAAGCTAAAATCATTTTTCGTCCAACATAAACCAGTAGCGGAGTCGATTTTCAATAATGGGTAATCAATTTCATTTTGTCCATAGCAATATGAAAGAGCGAAAGTCAATTTAGTTATGAAAATAATTATTGATATTCTTCGCATCCTAAGCTTTTATTTTCGTTTTACTTTATTGAATCATTCATAGTATGTATTTTTTTTGGAAATGGTTGCCAACGAATAGCTTTCAGCTTTTTAATATTGCCCCGTTCCCAGCAAGACCAATGTGCACGCCTCCATTGTTTGAATGCCTTGCTTCTTTGCCAAGGTTTCAAACTCTTCATTTTCCGCACCCGGATTAAAGATGATTCGCTTGGGTTTCAATGACAAGATGTAATCATAATATTCGGGTTGATGCCGTTCACCAATATACAAGGTGACTGTATCAATCCCTTCAAAATTCTTTTTCTCTTTCGAAAAAGAAATATCCTCTACATTTCCTTCTCTGTTTCCAATGGCGGCGATACGATGACCGTATTGCTTTAATTTTCGGATGGCTTTATTGCTGTATCTTTCAAGATTCTCAGAGGCTCCAATAACTAATGTGTATTTCTCCATGACGAATTCCTTCAGTTTTTACAATATTACTAACAATAAAAAAATTCATCAAAATTATATTTCACTCAGTAATCGTTTTACCTTTGCCCCAATTCATTTCATGAAACATTTATTTACGTTATTCTTTTTATTGTCAAGTGTCGTTGCTTTTTCTCAAACCGAAGAAACCGTTACAGATACAATTGGTGTCATTGAAAATGTCATAATATTCAAAGATCCTCGATTAGACATTTTGGATAAGCGCGGTCCACTGATGGCGAAATTAGAGTCAGAAGACAGAGCCAAGTATGGCGATAAGGAAATGACGAATGCCAAACCTATTGTATCGGGCAACGGAAAGAAAAAAGTGACCGGAAGCATATACACCACCAAAGGATTCCGCATAATTGTATACAATGGCCCGGACAGGACATTGGCCATGGAAGCAAAAAACAAATTCAGCAAAACATTTGCTACACAACGTTCTTATATGTCGTATAATGTACCTTCATATAAAATAAAGGTGGGTGATTTTGAAAGTAAAAAGGAAGCGACTGACTTTTTACGAAGGGTGAGTTCAATGTTTCCAACATCCTTTATTGTTCCCGATATTATTACCGTAAAAAATATTAATGTCAGTGAATAAATCCATTGAAACATTAATATCGAAATACCTGTCTGAGTTCATTCATATCAGAGAACATATTCATTCGCATCCGGAACTTTCATTTCAGGAATATAATACATCAGCCTTTGTTTCGGAGAAATTAACTTCATGGAATATCGAACATACAACAGGGATAGCCGGAACAGGTATTGTTGCTTTAATTAAAGGAAAAAATCCTGACAGCAGAATTATTGCATTGCGAGGCGATATGGATGCATTGCCTATACTTGAAAAAAATGAGGTGCCTTATAAATCACAAAACGAAGGCGTGATGCATGCATGCGGTCATGATGTGCATACCACCTGTTTACTTGGTGCTGCTAGAATTTTGAATGAAACAAAGGATGAATGGGAAGGCACTATTAAATGTATTTTTCAACCCGGTGAAGAAAAGCACCCGGGCGGGGCAAGCCTAATGATTAAAGAAGGTGTTCTCGAAAATCCAAAACCGCAAGCCATCTTTGCCTTGCATGTATACCCTCATTTGCCATATGGTAAAGTGGGTTTTAGGGAAGGGCAATATATGGCGAGTGCAGATGAAATTTATATTACGGTAAAAGGAAAGGGTGGGCATGCTGCGCTTCCTCATCAAACGATAGACCCTATTATTATTTCAGCTAATTTATTGATGAGTTTGCAACAAATTATTTCAAGAAATAATAATCCCTTAAATCCGTCGGTTCTTTCATTTGGTAAAATACAAGGCGGTAATGTGGGGAATGTCATTCCTTCTGAGGTAAAATTAGAAGGCACCTTGCGATGCATGGATGAAACATGGAGAGCAGAAGCGCATCGCCTGATAAAAAAACATACGACCTCATTATGCGAAGCGATGGGCGCAACCGTGGAAGTAGATATTCCAATGGGTTATCCTTTTTTGTACAACGATCCGGCTACAACACAAAAGGCAAGAAGTATTGCGCAACATGTTTTAGGAAATGAACATGTGGTAGAACTCGACCGTCGTATGGCTGCTGAAGATTTTAGTTTTTATACGCATCATGTACCCGGATGTTTTTTTAGATTGGGCACTTCACATGAAGGGCAATTTACCTACCCTGTGCACAATGCACAATTCGATATTTACCAGCAAGCCATTGGGATTGGTGTTCGAATGTTTTGTGAAATAGCTGTGGGATTTTCCTGAAAACACGATAAGTAATTAGAGAATACAAGTATGCAGTTGACACTACAACGAATCCCTTAACTAGTAACCTTCTTATAGTTCAATCGAAGCGAATTTAAAATTAATACTACATCGCTCAATGCCATAATAGCCGCACCCCATGTTGGTGTGAGATAGCCTGCTGCTGCAACCGGAATAGCCACTACATTATATGCAAACGCCCAGAATAAATTTTGTTTGATTGTTAAATAAGTATGTTTACCAAGCCCGATTGCCATAGGAAGAACTGATAATTTATTTTTTAATAAAAGTACATTGGCACTTTGCTTAGCAATTTGTGATGCATCGCTCAATGAAATTCCTATCGTTGCTTTTGCCAAAGAGGGTGCATCATTTATACCATCGCCAACCATGGCAGTTGGAGCGGATTGCATCAACTTTTCTAAGAGCTCCATTTTTTGTGCAGGCAACTGTTCGCTGTAAACTTCGGCGATGCCAAGTTCTTTCGCAATACGATCACATTTTTCTTTCCGGTCTCCGCTTAAGAGAATTGTTTTATAGCCATTCCGGTTTAATTCGGTTATGACTTCTTTCGTATCGAGTCTCAACTCATCTTTAATATTTATCCATCCAACTCGTTCCTTATTTTTCAATACAATTAAATCATGTTTTTCATTCGAATCATTTTCACTTATTCTAAATGAACCGATTTCCCAACTATTTTGTTCAGCATCTTTTGCCTGCATTCCAATTCCTTTTTCTTCCTTAATATCTGTCAATGAAATCATGCTTGCGTTTGCCCATTCGGTGCAAATGCTTTTTGCAATTGGATGTGATGAATATTTTTCAATGGCGACCACCATATTTTTAAATGTTGTTTCATCTAATATGGTATCAAATGTATCAACCGACAATTTTCCCGTTGTTAATGTGCCAGTCTTATCAAACACAAATTGTTTAATGTCTTTAAAATGTTCTAAGGTGTCGCCACCCTTGATTAGAATGCCATTTTTAGCTGCACGCCCAAGTCCCACCATAACTGCGGCCGGCGTTGCGAGCCCCATTGCACATGGACAAGCAATAACCATCACCGCAATGGTTCGCATCATACTATCTTGAACACCTTTATCGAACATAAAAAAATTGACAAAAAATGTAACGACGGCAATTGCAATAACAAGAGGTACAAATACGGCGCTGATTTTATCTGCCAATTTTTGCATCGGTGGCTTGGCGGCTTGTGCTTGATTGACCAATTGGATAATAGTTGATAAGGCCGTTTTAGACCCAACAGCGGTGGCTTTTACCTTTATACTTCCTGTCGAAACAATTGAACCACCAACAACATTGTCACCTACATTTTTTACAACCGGTATACTTTCGCCTGTCATCATACTTTCATCAACCGCTGCTTCACCAAATACAATTTCTCCATCTATCGGAATTTGATCACCCGTATTGACCAATACCAAATCATGCAAACGAATATATTTATTCTCTACTTGCATCAATGTTTCCTTTCCGATACTGTCGACCAAAATTAATGTAGCTTTTGTCTTTTGAAATTTCATTAATTCCTTGATAGCACCTGCGGTGGAACTCACCGAATATTCTTCCAAAAAATTTCCGAATAAGACTAAGGTGATAATAGAAGCCGCTGTTTCAAAAAATAAATAATCATGCACCTGCTCAGGATGTAAATACCATCCGGCTAGACTGTAAAAATAGGCTGCACTTGCACCGATAAAGACCAATACATCCATATTCAACATTTTATTCCCGATAGAACGTAAGGCACTCCGACCAAAGTAAAATACACCGATCAAATAAACGGGTGTACATAAAATCAATTGAAACCACGGATTGTGTAGCAACGTAAATTTCAAAAACATATGAGAGATCAATGGAATCCAAAAAGCCAAACTCGTCAGAAATAAAATCTTTTCCTTTGAATGCAAATGAACATGTACATGCTCATCGTCTGTTTCCTTTTCAATGGTGTACCCTAAATTTTCGATGCCTTCAACCAATTTTTCTTCTTTTATGGCATCATCAATAGTAAAGCTAACATCACCGGTTGCTGAATTTGCTACAGCATCTTTCGCTCCTTGTTTTGTCAAGTAGGTGGTGATGGTCAGGGCACAATTGCCACAGGTCATGCCACCAATTTTTAATTCGACTGAATTGCTCATTGCGCAAAGATAGGAGAATTCGATGTTCGATGCTCGATGTTCGATGTTTGCGAATTTGTCCACCAAACTAGATGATCATCTTTTAAATGATGCAGGTTGATTTTATTCTTGAGAAAAGACAAATTAACTTCAGAATGCATAACATCGAGCCTCTCTTATTATATTTACCCCATGGAAGTCACTTTTTCTTTAGATCAGATTCAGGAGATTGCAAAAAAAATAGTAGTGGCATATCCTGCCCAACGTTGCTTTGCTTTTTATGCAGAGATGGGAAGCGGAAAAACGACCTTGATTCGGGCCTTATGTGATGTGCTTGGGGTGAAGGATAATGTCAGTAGCCCAACCTATTCTATCATTAATGAATATGAAATAGACCAAACAAAACAGAAGGTATATCACATGGATTGGTATCGTTTAAAGAATATGGAAGATGCAGTAGAAGCCGGTGTGCAGGATATTCTAAGTAACGAAGATTCGTATTGTTTTATTGAATGGCCTGAAATTGCGCCGGAATTATTACCCCAACACTGTTTACGCTTAGAAATTAAAATGGTTTCAAATACCATGAGAATGCTAAAAGTTCATTAGTTTCATGGTTAAATAAAAATCTTAGTTATGAAAAAACTCTATTTCTTTCTACTTTTCGTTTTATTTTATTCACAAGTAAAAGCAACTCACTTAGCAGCGGGCTCTATTTATTATGAATATCTTTCGCCTCTGACTTACAAAGTGCACTTACTATTGTACCGAGATTGTAAAATTATATCTGTTGGCCTTCCAGCCAATGCAATGCTTGCCGGAACAGATATGTTGAGTATAAGTTCTATGACTTGTGGTCAGTCATTCACGATAAACGTCGATACAACGGGTAACAATACAGCAAAAGTAGTGCCCGATATGTGCCCTTCAATTATCAACTGGTGCAACGATCCTTTGAGCACTTTTCCGGGTTATGAGGAATGGCATTATTCAGCCGTTGTTACCCTACCCATGTCATGTGACGATTGGGTGTTCGGGTATAATAGTTGTTGTAGAAATGGTGCTATTGGCAATCTTGCCAATCCGTTATCCTTAGGTTATTTTATATCTGCGAAACTTAATACGCTGACTTCCTCAGGTAATTTTAATAATTCAACTCAATATATAGTTGGTAATGGATTTAATTATTTGGCTAACCAACCATACACCATTAACCAAACAGCCATTGACCCTGATGGCGATTCATTGGTCTTCTCATTGACAAGCCCACAAAATTCTAATGGCTCAGGCCCTTGTCCATACTTATCAACCGGAGGGTATAGTGCGACTGATCCATTAGGAACACCAACCGCAACGAATTATGCCAACATAGACCCGTTAACCGGAAATCTCCATTTTGAAAGTGCATTGCAGTCTGTGGATGTGATTGCTATAAATATTGATGAATACCGAAATGGCATTTTGGTTGGTAGTACGATGCGCGATTTGCAATTTAACTTTATTAATGGGAGTCCTAATTCACTTCCTACTTTGTCGGGTGTTAATAGTACTTCAAATTATTATGCATCAGTCAATGTTTGTCCCGGGGCAACGCTAAATTTTACTGCAGCAGGCAGTGATGTTGACCTTGCTGATTCTGTTATAATCACACCACTTACAAGCTTAATGGGTAGTTCGACCTTTTCGACCAATAATGCCTTGCAGCAAACCGGCACATTTTCATGGACACCAACCATTGCAGACATACGACCTAATCCTTATTTCTTGGTTCTTCAGGCAAAAGATAATAACTGTCATAGTGTGAGTTACGGCTACTTAATTTATATCAACCAATGCACTGCCGATTCTGTTTGGGCGGGTGACGCCAATGCAGATTTTACTGTGAATAATTATGATGTGTTGAATATAGGAATTGGGAATGGCACAACAGGAATTGTTCGCCCTGGAGCAACTACAAATTGGGTCGCCGAGTACTGTACAAATTGGAGTTCTAATTTTATGAGTGGCATTAATTACAAACATGCCGATTGCAATGGTGACGGAAGCATTGATGCATTAGATATGAATCCAGTATCATTGAACTATGGACAAATTCATCTGAAAAAAGAAAATATTGGTCAGTATAAAACTGCAGGCTTACCTGATTTATATTTCGATTTAACAGGTATCATTGTAACCCCGGGTTCTACTATTCAAGTGCCCGTGATGTTAGGTACCGGTAGCGCCATGATGAATAATGTATATGGGCTTGCCGGGCATTTTAGTGTATCAAATAGTTTATCAGCGCCACTTTCTTTCAGCAACTCGCCTTCTTGGTTGGGGAATGTAACAAATTCATTTTTATTTCAAAAAAATATAAATTCCAATGACATTGCTTTTACAATCGTACGAAGTAATCAAACGAATGTAAATGGCTCAGGGCAAATTGGAACACTCACAATACCGATTGATATAACAGCAATTCCAAATTCAGATTTGGCCTTATACTTTAGCGATTTGAAAATGATAATGAATGATGGTTCTGAAATAACTGATTATAATGTCATTAATGATACACTGAAAATTGTATCACCAAATGATGTGACTTCTATTTATTCATCAAACAATATTGAACTCTATCCTAACCCGGTAAATGATTATCTGACGGTGAAACTAAATGCAATGACTACCGAAACCATTTCTGTTTCTATTGCCGATATGTTGGGAAATATTGTGTTGCAAAAAGAAATTAAATTAAATGGTGAAAAGGAATTTAAATTAAATACTGCGATGCTTTCAAAAGGAACGTATTCATTACAGCTAATTTCATCAGCAGAAAGTTACTCAGCGAAGTTAACGAAATAGTAGAGTCGTTGGAAGTTGAGAGTGGGAACCTCTTGATATAAACGACTCAATTATTTTTTGTTTTTTGGGGAATCTTTAAATAAGTAATGATTTTAAAATAAGTTCAGCTAAAGTATCAACTTGCTTGCTCATGTTTGTTGCGTTGAGCGTGAGTAATAGTAGCGAAAATCCTCCCGCTGCTTTGAGCGGGAGATTGAAGCGAATAGCACGACCCGATGCTTTGAGAGGGTCACGCCAAAAAATTGCTTGCATAATTTTACACGCAATCATTAATAAACGCCTACATAATTCTGCGGTGTTATTTTCTTCAATTCTTTTTTAATTTTATCATTGACATGTAATGTATCAATAAATGTGTGCATAGTTTTTTTGTCTATTCGCTCTGCACCGCGTGTCAATGTTTTTAAAGCTTCATAAGGTTGAGGATATTTTTCTCTTCGCAAAATAGTTTGAATCGCTTCGGCAACCACAGCCCAATTATTTTCTAAGTCGGCATCTATTTTTACTTCGTTCACAATGAGTTTTCCCATTCCTTTATTCAACGAATTAAAGGCAAGTATTGTATGTGCAAACGGCACTCCAATATTTCTCAACACAGTAGAATCTGTCAAATCGCGTTGTAAACGCGATACAGGGAGTTTTGCCGAAAGATGCTCAAACGGGGCGTTGGCAATACCAAGATTCCCTTCTGCATTTTCAAAATCAATGGGGTTCACTTTATGTGGCATGGCCGAACTGCCCACCTCATTTTTATTAACCTGTTGTTTAAAATAATCCATCGAAATATACGTCCACATATCACGACTAAAATCTAACAAAATAGTATTGATTCGTTTTAATGTATCAAATTGCGCCGCCAACGAATCGTAATGTTCTATTTGTGTAGTGAACTGCATTCGTTTTAATCCTAATTGTTTATTCACAAATTGATTTGCAAACTTCTTCCAATCTGTTTTCGGATAAGCGACATAATGCGCATTAAAATTTCCGGTGGCGCCACCAAATTTTGCTGCGAATGGAATTGGTTTTAATAACGCCAATTGATTTTCTAATCGCTCTGCAAACACCCTGATTTCTTTACCTAATGAAGTTGGTGATGCCGGTTGTCCATGCGTTCTTGCCAACATCGGAATATTCACCCATGCTTTTGCAAATGATTTCCAATGTGTCAGAATATGCTGTATAGCCGGCAGATATTCCTTTTGCAAAGCATCTTTCCAAAGTAAGGGAATAGCTGTATTATTAATGTCCTGTGAGGTGAGCCCAAAATGTATCCACTCTTGTTGTTCGTTTAATTTAAGCACTGATAATTTTTCTTTCAAAAAATATTCTACCGCTTTTACATCATGATTTGTGACCTTTTCAATGTCTTTAATTTTTTGTGCATCTGCTGTATTAAATTGAGATACTATCATTCGCAACGATTTGCAATGAGCCGCCGACAAGCTAAATAATTTCAGTTCGCTTAAGGCTATGAAATATTCAATTTCTACATACACTCTGTATTTGATGAGTGCAAATTCAGAAAAATAATTTGATAAAACTTGAAGTTGTTTGCTGTATCGCCCGTCAATGGGAGAAATAGCCAATAATGCGTGTGTATCAGACATGAAAAAATAATTAAAGGCCAAAGTTAATCATTGCAAGCGGTTGAGTATATATTTGCAGCCAATTATGCAAAAAAAGATTCGTGTCGGTGCTGTCAGTTATTTAAATACCAAACCGCTGATTTATGGTTTTGAACACGGAAAGATGAATACTGAAATTGAGTTATCTCTTGATTATCCTTCACGGCTTGCCGGACTTATGCAAAAAAATAAATTGGATATTGCGCTCTTGCCGGTAGCTTCTATTTCAAATATTCCGGATGCATTTGTGTTCAGCGATTATTGTATTGCGTCGAATCAAAAAGTAGCCTCTGTTTGTTTATATAGTCAGGTTCCGATTGAAGAAATACAAGAAGTATATCTCGATTATCAATCTAAGACCAGCGTTGCTTTGTTCCGCTTATTGATTCGTGATTATTGGAATATTCGTCCATCTTTATTAGAAGCCGGTGAAGATTATCTCGCAAACATCAAAGGCAAAACGGCCGGCATTATTATTGGCGACAGGGCTTTACAACAAACTAATAAATTCCCTTTTGTGTATGATTTGGCCGAAGCTTGGCAATCGCATACACAGTTGCCTTTTGTATTTGCCACTTGGGTCACCAATAAAAAATTACCTGATAGTTTTATACAGGCGTTTAATGAAGCCAATGCCATCGGACTGAATCACATAGATGAAATTATTACCACGCAATCATTTCCTGAATATGATTTGAAAAAGTATTTCACGGAAAATATCTGCTATCTATTGGATGAAGAAAAACGAAACGGCATGCAATTATTTTTAAAGATGCTAGATAAGTTGTAGGCTTCAAACAAACGTTAATTTCTTACCGCATTATTTCATTTAACAGAAGCTTTTGGTTTGATGCTTTTTATTTGTAAAAAATAAAAATTATGAAACAAAAAATCATGCTCTCTGTTGCAATGATGTTGATCTCCCTGCTTTCATTTGCACAAGAAAAAACAAAGGGATTTTATATCAATCCTAATTTAAACCTCAGCAATCATGCCGCATATTTTCAGGGTGGCGGATTGGGCGTGAATGTTACTCCACAAATTTCGATAGGCTATTTATGGGGAACTAAGAATCGCCAGAACATAACATTAAATGGGCTGTCGGGCGGGTTAAACCGCTTCTACAGTCTTTTCGGAACTGAGCTCAGGTATAGTTACGACTATCGTGTTTACAAAAATAAACGACTCGCTATTTTCGTGTCACCATATGCAAAAGCAGGCATCAATTTATTATCTGCAAAAAACTTCTCGGGGTCCACTTCCTACACGGGAACGAAGATTATGAACTACGGAATTCAACTTGGGCTATCTCCATCTATTGAATACAAACTCGGAAGAAAAACAGATTTTATATTTTCGATACCCATTCATCTTGCAGGATTTACATATAATCATTACAAGAGTGTCTCTGACTCAAGCACTCAAACCTATACGAATTCATCAGCAAGGTTTTTACATGCAGTCGAAGCCAATGTCGGTATTCGTATTAATTTATTCAACAAGAAATAAAAAATGGTGTTGTTTGATAACAACAACCTCTCCCTAGGTATGCATATACAACATATTAGCACAGCAGAATTATTGAAAGCCTTTTTCAACTAAAAAATATATTCATTAACTTTGAAATCAAATACATCAAAATGGCACAGGTACTTGACAAACAAATTGTTGATTATTTACCCTTCTTGGGAAATGAAGAAAAGAAAAATATATTAGGTGTGATAAAATCCTTTATCAAATTAAAGGACGCGTCCCAACGAATCAGTATTGCACAATATAATAAGGAAATGAATGAAGCAATGGCTCGAATAGATGCAGGCGAGTACCACACACAGGAAGAAGTAGAAAAGGAATCTGAGACATGGTAATGCGAAAAATTGTATGGGATGCTTTGGCGAAAAACTCTTTTAAAAATATGATAACATACATCAAAGAAGATTCTATACAAAATGCAGAGGCAGTCCGGAAGAAAGTGCTTGGTTTAATTAACGAATTGCCAAAGAATCCGGAACGATACAAAGCGGATAGATACAAAAAAGGGAATGATGCTAATTTTAGAG
>JANNYV010000422.1:0-2710 GCA_031410275.1 Bacteroidota bacterium | reverse complement strand
TATACCATTCATTTTTCCTGAATAATTGAAAAAATGAGCATGAAAATAATATCATTAGTATTCCTATTCGCAGTAATCTCATTAGTGAGTATAGGGCAAAAAGTAAAGATTACTGGGACAGTACTTGACAGTAAAACTCACCAACCCTTATCCTTTGTTAGTGTCTATTGCAAAAAGGCATTGGTGGGTGATAACACCGATGATAGTGGACGCTTTAGTATGTTAGTGCCACAAGGGGCAGATACAATTATATTTTCCGAAATAGGTTTTGAGAAATTCAAGTTCCCTTATTCTACACCACCAATAAACCCTATTGAAATTACATTAGAACCATCTGAACTTTCTTTAAAGGAAACAGAAATAATGGGATATAAAGACCCCGGTCGGCATGTAATCAGAATGATTATTGAAAATAAAAAACAAAACGATGTTGAACGGTTCACGAAAGAATCGAATAAGGAATATAATAATTTAAAAATCGAATTTGGAAAATTGACACCTTCACAAAAGCGTTCTTTCTTTAATAACATTGCCAAAATATATTCATCTGCATTAAATGATAGTAGTAATACTTCTGCACCTATTTTTATGAGTGAGAAATATTTTCTCAATTTTCATAGTGTAGTCAACGGCATTGATAATGATGTTAAAACAAAAATTGCTCAAAAAGACTTAGGCTTACCTACTGATAACATTAGTCAAAAATTTGACCGATTTATGGTTCGTCTAAATCCTTACAATGGCATAGTTCCCATTCTCAAAACTACTTTTATTAGCCCTACTTCCGAAATAGGTTTGGGGTATTATAAATATAGAATAGAAGATACCATTCAAATGGGTAATAAGGAGTTAGTGCGAGTTCGCTTTAAACCAAACAATGAAACGCAAAATACGTTTGAAGGAATTGTTTACACAGAACTTGGTAGCTGGGGCATTCAACATATTGAAATGGCAAGTAGCCCAAACATCAATATTAATTATATCAACAAAATAAATATCATACAAGATTATGAATATGTACCGGCACCATTAAGCGATGACAAAAAGGATTCAGTTTGGGTATTGAAAAAAAATACATCTGTGTTGGAATTAAAGAACGGTTTAGATTTATTAAACCTCCCTTTCAAAACAGATTCATTAAACAAAACGCTTTATATAAAAAGTAGAAGTGTGTATGACAGTTATATTTTGAATGATAAAAATTCGACTGCCGAAAATTATCTTACAAACTATAAAGAAGACCCTGCATATCTTGTAAAAGGCACGCAGCCTGAGTTTAAGGAATCATATCGAATAGAGCCACTTTCAAAAGAAGAAGTTGCTATCTACAAAATGGCTGATTCATTAAAACATGATAAATCATTTGTACTAACTACAAAGTTGGCTTCTTTAGTTGCCACAGGTCAGTTAAATGTCGGCAGTTTCAAATTTGGAAATCTTACTTCCCTTATGAGTAAAAATGGTATTGAAGGCATTAGAACCCGTCTAAATGTGTGGAGTACTGAAAGTTTAAGTCAACGCTTTAACGTAAATGGATATATGGCGTACGGATTTAAAGATAAAGAAATTAAAGGAGGTGTGGGTATCAAATATGTTCCTTCTCGTTCACCTTATACCAAAACAGAATTTTATTATCGAAAGGATTACAACTCAATTGTGTTAGATGATGATGAATTAGACAATGATAATATTTTCACATTGGTTCTGCATAAACCTATTCCTACACTTCAAGAATTAACAGAAACGTTTAAACTTATGCAAGAGTATGATATTACACATTCACTCTCTACCAAAATAATTGCATCTTACAGAAACATAAATCCTTCATTCAATTACAAATATTTCAACACCGAAGACCCGACTCATTTTTTGCCTGACACTACAAACACATTACATTCAATTAGCGACGCACAAATTGGCATTACATTTCGCTATGCAAGAAATGAAAAAAGCCTATTCCTAAACTACGATAAAATACGTTTCGGCTCTACCAAACCAATTTACACATTCAATTATACTTACGGTTTTGAATTGAATAGTAAAACTCCTTTCGATTATCACAGAGTATCAGTTGGCATTATGCAAAATGTAAATCTACCACCAAAGGGAACACTCTTTTACAATTTCAATACAGGCAAAATATTTGGTGTTCTTCCTTCTATTTTATTGCACATTCCAATTGGCAATAATTCGTACGCCGGAAATAAATACGCTTTTAATAATATGTTGCCTTATGAATACGCATCTGATATATATGCTCAACTAAATTGCGTGTATAATGCAGGTGGTGTATTGTTTGACAAACTTCCTTTCATTCAAAAATTCAAATTGCGTGAGCGTGTTATAGCCAATTGTTATTGGGGCTCGTTATCAAAAGCAAATCAATTCTACAACCAAAGCTACGCCATCAAAAGCACTCAAAAATTACCGTATCTCGAAGCAGGTGTTGGAGTTGGTAATATTTTAAGCGTTCTCTATTTCGACTGCATTTGGAGAGTAACAGAACGAAGTAAAACAAATAACATTTCAAACTTCGGTGTTTATGCCGGAACAAAAATTGCCTTTTAAATCATCAATTAGTAAATAATAAAATGGAAAGTATAAAGTTATATTTCAATAATGCACCCGATAGCCATAGAGTCATACTCATGCTTGTTTCAATTTTCATTTTTTGGAATATTGAAAACATTATGGGTTTAGGACTGCAATA
>JANNYV010000421.1:0-4951 GCA_031410275.1 Bacteroidota bacterium | reverse complement strand
GGTACCGATTGAAATACTATTGGTCCATATGGTATTTCATTGCGGTACAATAACTCTCTCTCTGAGATAGCAGATAGTTTTTCGTTTTGAAACTTGGCAAAATTAACTGAACTTAATAACAACCTATTTTGCTTGTTTCATATCAGGAAAGGGAGGAGGTACATTTGATGGACCTAATTCGCTTTCGGCTGCCGGTCTGTAACTAACAGTGCTTGCACTTCCTTCTGCCCCATACTGAAAAATAAATCGTTCCCGATCTATTTGCTGAACTTCAATCATGTAACTTATACATGTACTCACACGATCCCAAGATAATTGTTGCTCTACTTTATTGCCATTCCCATGACCCACCACAACAACCCTGCAAGCCGGATTGTTACGCATATCAGATGCCAACGCATCTAAAAAACTTTTATTGGTAGCAGATAATTGAAAAGCAGCAGACGCGTACGAAATGGTTGCACTATTGATAGAACCGCATTCACCACCACCTTCATCATTTGGGGTGGCACTGCTATTTGACAACGCTGAATTCATCATTCCACCAGCTTTTACATTGGAATAATCTTTTCCGAAATAAATTGCTCCAATAGCAATCACACAAAGGATAGGAATAAATAGTTTACTTTTCATAATAAATAATTTTGATTCAGAATGGTATTCGTTAAACAGCAAATCACTTTATGCATACTTTTTCTGAAACGAATATAATACTATAATTTAATTTTTTTAGCATTTTGCCGCTTCTTTATTCAATCAAGAATATACTGATGATTTAGATTTAATTCTACAATTTAACTTTAGAAGCTCATTGTTTATAATAAGCAATAACTATTTCTACTTATTTAGGTATGGTTATATTGCTTCAAAAAAGTCATCTATCTAAAAGGTGAAGTAGTATATTTGTTTCATCATGAGAGGCATCATAAACCCCACAAATAGTAATGACCATTTTAATTTCTTATTTAGGCAATTAAAATTAGCGCTTGTCTTGATTATTTTATTTCAATTTTCATGCAGACAAAAAACAGATGTCAATTCGTTATCTGATGCTCAGCAGGCACTCAATGAAAAACCACAAACACAAGCTAGTCATTATTTACCTCCACAAACGATTTCATTAGATACCATGCAAAAACCGGTATCGATAACATCTTCTGTAAAGTACAATCCAAAGAGTGTACCAATAAATGACAGTAGCCAAATAATTAGGGATAACAAAAGCGTTGTTAAAAATGTCAATAATCATTTTGTAACCTATTCAACTGAGCATGGACTCGCGTTAAGTACAGTATTATGCAGTGTTTCAGACCGGGTTGGGAATTTATGGTTTGGTACACAAGGCGGTGGTGTCAGTAAATTTGATGGCAAAACATTCACGACTTATTCAACAAAAAATGGGTTGGCAAATAATACAGTATTAAGTATTACAGAAGACCGTAGAGGGAATCTTTGGTTTGGTACTGATGGCGGAGGTGCTTGTAAATTTAATGGTGTTTTCTTTAAAACATTCACTACCGCAAATGGCCTTGCAGGCAATACCATCAGAGCTATACTTGAAGATAAGAATGGCATACTATGGCTCGCAGCTGATGATGAAGGCGTGAGTAAATACGACTGGGAAAAAGATAGGATTGGGAAAAATCCATTTACCACAATCAATTTTAAAATGGGATTGCTCAGTAATAAAATACGATGCATGGCAGAAGA
Source organism: Bacteroidota bacterium (assembly GCA_031410275.1). Lineage (GTDB taxonomy): Bacteria > Bacteroidota > Bacteroidia > Chitinophagales > Chitinophagaceae > OLB11. Next base: position 3,241 of record JANNYV010000421.1, on the reverse strand, counting down.
TAACAACGGACATATTTGGTTTGGCACCCAGGAAGAGGGCGTTTGTAAATACGACGGAAAAACATTTGTCAATTATACGATCGCAGATGGATTGGCAGGCAACGAGATTAGAAGTATTTTAAAAGATACACATAATAATTTATGGTTTGGCACTGAGCATGGTGGGCTGAGTAAGTTTGATACCCATACTCAATCAAACGAAAAAAATTATTTTACAAATTATTCCACTCCTCAACTCATTCATGACAACTCGATCAGAAGTATTTTAGAAGACCGCAAAGGGCAAATATGGTTTGGCTCTGTCATGGGTGGTGTGAGCAAATTAAATGAGTTGAATGGTAGCGTTAGTTTTACAACCTATACAACAAATAATGGCCTTGCAGGGAATACAGTTTTTAGCATGACGGAAGATCACTCGGGCAATATTTGGTTTGGCACTTACGGCGGTGGTGTTAGTGAATATTGCGGTGATGCATTCAGAAATTTCAGCAAAGCACAGGGTTTATCAAACAGCACTGTTTGGGGTATTGAAGAAACGAATGATCATACCTTATGGTTCGGAACAGATGGTGATGGTGTTTGTACGATGAATACAAATTCGGCTAACGAGAATTTTAAAAATATAAATATTGAACAAGGTCTTGCAGGCAATATAATTCTCAGTGTAAAGAAAGATAAAGGTGGTTGCATATGGTTTGGATCCTTGCAAAATGGTGTCAGCAAATTTGATGGAAATGGTTTTACAAATTATACCACATTACAAGGACTGGCACACAATATGATACTTTGTATTAAAGAAGACCGAGATGGGAATATATGGTTCGGGACCGGCAGCGGAGGTATCAGTAAATTTACAAAATCTGCTGATAATAAGAACTACATAATTACAAATTATTCTACAAAACAAGGGCTTGCCAATGATGTTATTCAATGTATTGCAGAAGACAAAGAAGGCCATATGTGGTTTGGCACACAAGGCGGAGGAATCAGCGAATTAAAAGTAGATAATATAAAATCAGGCGAAAGTTATTTCAATAATTATACTGCTGAACAAGGATTAGCCAATAATAATGTGGCAGCATGTTTTGCAGATAAGCAAAACGGGAACTTATATATCGGAACAGAAAGTGGACTAAGTATTTTACATACTACTAATCATACGAATGGTGAAGTAATTATAAAAAATTATTCTTCCCTACATGGATTACCTGACAATTATATCACCAATATAGCGCAAGTTCCTAGTGGGAAAATTGTGCTCGGAACGAATAATGGTGTCGCTATTTACAATCCGGAATTGCCATTGGATAAACATGGTAAATTAGCTGAACTCGAAATCTTTAATATGAGTACCGGTTATCCGATTAAGGATGTAAACGGACAAGGCAGTATGTTGTTAGATAGCAAAGGAATACTTTGGGCGGGAACCGGATATGATAAAATTGGATTGGTGCGTTTCGATTATAATGCAGTCAAACGAAATGCAAAACCGCCAAAAGTGCTTATCGAAAAAATTAAATTAAATGAACAGGATATTTGTTGGTATAGTCTATCAAATACATCAAAAAGTAAACCCCAACATACGGATAGTATCATCAAGGCTCATCAGGAAATTCTTTGCTATGGGAATGTGCTCGATAAAAAAGAAATGAATGCGTTACGCAGCAAATATGCAGGCATCGAATTTGATTCGGTTACACCCTTCTATCCGGTTCCGCGACATCTGATTCTGCCATACGAACATAATCAAATTACGATTGAATTTAATGGCATTGAAGTTTCACGACATAATATGGTAAACTACCAATACAAGCTCGAAGGCTATGATAAAGACTGGAGCCCTGTGTTGAAAAAAACCGAAGCAAGTTTTGGGAATATGAGTGAAGGCGACTATATATTTAAATTAAAAGCGCAGAGTCCTGATGGAATTTGGAGTGAACCTATACTCTATTCATTTACAGTTTTGCCCCCATGGTATAGAACCTGGTGGGCTTATTTGCTTTATATAGTTTGCAGTGTTACTGTAATGAGATTAGTCTTCAAATGGAGAACGAAAGAATTAAAAAAGCGACAGGAGCAATTAAAACAAACGGTAAAAGAACGCACAGCTGAATTGGTTTCTGAAAAGAAAGAAGTAGAAAAACAGAAAGAAGAAGCCGAGAAACAATATCTCCGTTCGGAAGAATTATTATTAAATATTTTACCGGAAGAAATTGCTGAAGAATTAAAACTGAAAGGTGAAGTAATGGCCAAACAATTTCATGCAGTGACCGTCATGTTTACTGATTTTGTAAATTTTACCGGCATCAGTCAAACATTATCTCCACAGAGTTTGGTATCAGAGGTACATATTTGTTATACAGAGTTTGATGCTATTATGGAACGAAATGGGTTAGAGAAAATAAAAACTATTGGCGATGCATATTTAGCTGTCAGTGGTATACCCAATTCAAATGAAGACCATGCAGCCAATGCCGTTCGGGCTGCGATAGAAATTATTGCATTCATTGCCAAACGAAAAAATGAAGGAGGCCTTTTTGATATTCGTATAGGATTAAACAGTGGACCCATCGTTGCCGGAATTGTTGGTGTGAAAAAATTCGCATACGATATTTGGGGCGATACAGTAAACACCGCCGCTCGAATGGAACAAAATTCTCTTCCAGGCAAAGTGAATATTTCCGGTGCTACATATGAGCTAGTCAAGAACGAATTCACATTTATCAATAGAGGAAAAATTCAAGCAAAAAATAAAGGCGAGATTAATATGTATTTTGTTAGTTAGGATTGAATGACGCTCAGTTGACATATGTAGATTGGATTCTTTATCTAAGAAGTATCTTTGCCCCTACCTTTGTTCTGTCTACTAACCGATAAGCAGCTTTTCAAAAATTTATATCAAATGAGGACTCTAGTAACTATACTACTATTAATTCATACGCTCAATGTAGATTGTCAGAAATTAAGAAATTTAAAGCAAGTTAGTAGAAGGGAAAAATCAAACAACGAACAAACTGTTATATATGGCAGTTTTGTACAGCGGTTAGGATTTTCTAGCGGAGGATTTAAGCAAAAGATTTTGTTAGTAGATACTATAACATTTGAACAATTTTATTTGGTTGTTAAGCCGTCGAGAGGAATAGGGAAAGAATATATTTTTTTTGCCCATATAAAACCAGGCACCTATGCTATTCTAGAGTACCATTGGACAACAAGTACATGGTATGGGAGTAAAAGCACC
>JANNYV010000420.1:0-3851 GCA_031410275.1 Bacteroidota bacterium | reverse complement strand
CATTTTTACCCTGTGTAGAGTATAGTACGAATTTGAACATAAGTTCAACAAATGTTTCAATTTGTCCATTCATGTTTGTTGCCTTTAAGCGTGCGTGATAGCAGTGAAAATCCTCCCGCTGCTTTGAGTGGGAGATTGAAGCGAATAGCACGACCCCGAAGCAGAAAAGCGACGCGAGTCCCAATATTATTGAGAGCATCGGCTTTTCGCTTCGGGGACACGCCCAACGAATTGCATACATTATTTTATTCGTATTATCTAGCAACCCAATTTCTTCATGAACAAAATTTTTAAGGAACTTAATAACTTAATTTCTCCATATCTCAATTTTAAAAATATACTTTTGTCTAAAATAAAATTGCATGAGTGTTCATAGTGAAAACAAAGAATTTAAAAAAATAACAACACATGCCTTGTTGGCAATGAAGCAGCGAGGCGAAAAAATATCGATGCTCACTGCCTACGACTTTTCGATGGCAACTATTTTAGACGATGCCGGTATAGATATATTATTGGTTGGCGATAGCGCCAGCAATGTAATGGCCGTACATGAAACATCTTTACCAATTACATTAGACCAGATGATTTACCTTGCGTCCTCAGTGATACGTGCGGTAAAAAGATGTTTGGTTGTTGTTGATTTACCTTTTGGTTCCTATCAGGGGAATTCGAAAGAGGCCTTACATAGTGCCATCCGTATTATGAAAGAGGCAGGTGCACATTCAATAAAATTAGAAGGAGGTGAAGAAATTATTGATTCAGTAAAAAGGATTATTTCTGCAGGTGTACCTGTGATGGGACATTTGGGTTTAACGCCTCAAAGCATTTATAAATTTGGAACTTATACGGTGCGTGCAAAAGAAGAAGCTGAAGCAGAACATTTAATTAATGATGCAAAACTTTTAGAAGAAGCAGGATGCTTTGCCATCGTACTCGAAAAAATTCCGGCAACATTAGGGAAACGTGTTGCTGAAGAAATAAAAATTCCAATTATTGGTATCGGAGCAGGCAGGCATGTTGATGGGCAAGTATTGGTGATGCATGATATGTTAGGCATTAATAAAGAATTTAACCCGCGTTTTTTGCGTCGCTATCTTAATTTATATGAGCAAATCTTAGATGCAACCAAGCATTATATTTCGGACATCAAAAGCAAAGATTTTCCGAATGAGCAAGAGCAGTATTAAATCGATATTCGAGATTTGATGTTCGATGTTCAGAGAATCGTCAAACTTATAAGAGTCTCTTACTTTCTTATTTCTCATTCAATATTTCTTATTCCTTATTTCTTATTCCTTATTTCTTTCAACCATATAGAAAGTAAGAAATTACACCTGCAGACGAAATAGTCTGAGAAATTTATCAATATAATAATATATTTGCCTACACACAATGGATTATTCTCTTCTAATATATGTAGCAGGCGCTTTTTTGGTTTCCTTACTGACTCAATATTTGGTTATTGATTTATCTCACAAACGTGGTATTTTTATTGATGACCATAACAGTGACCTTCCTCAAAAGCTTCATAACGAGCCTACGCCACGTATCGGAGGTCTTGGAATTTTTATTTCTTGTGTTTTTATGACAAAGGATTTAGAAGTTGGCTTGAAAATTATTCTTTGTTTAATACCCGCTTTCTTGGCCGGTTTTCTAGAAGATTTATTTGCAAAAATTTCACCGTTGCGCAGGCTTTTAATTATGAGTATCTCGGCTATGATGGCCATTTATTTGTTAGATGCTGTCGTCATTGATTTTGGTTTTATTACAGTGCCATATTGGTTGGGGTTATTTATTTCAGTCGTTGCCATGTTAGGTTTAATTAATGGCACCAACCTGATTGATGGGTTTAACGGGCTTTCGTCAGGGGTTTGTATTATTATCTTCGCTGCATATTTTGTAATCAGCCTGCGTGTGGGTGATCATACCATGGCATTTATTAGTTTAATATGCATCGCATCAATACTTGGCTTCTTGATTTTCAATTTCCCATTTGGAAAAATATTTTTGGGAGACGGAGGGGCATATAGTTTAGGATTTATGTTGGCTGTATTATCAATTATGATTGTCAAACGAAATCCGGGTGTATCACCATGGTTCGCATTGGTTTGCCTTATTTATCCGGTATGGGAAGTTATATTTTCATTTTCAAGACGTATGATCATTCATCGCTTATCACCTCTTCATCCTGACTCAAAACATGTGCATCAATTAGTATTCAGGAATATAACCAAACATAATAATCCGTTGACATCATTACTGATTTTTCCGTTTGTACTTTTCTTCAATGCATTGGCCGTATTGTATTACAATAACTCAACGTATTTATTTATCATCGCGTTCATTTTTATCACTTTCTATACCTTGTTCTATTATGTTTGCTCAAGATGGGAAATGAGAAAAGGAATCAAGATTGATTAAAGCAATTTTAGAAATAGCATCAGCCATTAGATGTAATTTTTTTGGGCGTGCCCCGAAAGCGTCCCGTGACAAAGAAAGTTTTCAGTTGATTTGACTCGCAAGGATTTGTCTACGGAACTGCTTCGGGGCCAGGCTATCCGCTGCAATCTTTTTTGCTAAACGCTGGCAGGGTTAAATGTGCTGCTGGTTATAACCCTGCCAGCGTTGCAAAAAAGTATTTCCGCTACTATCCCTCACGCAAAATATCCATCATTTTTTTACTGTCTTTCACTCAGAATTGATGAGTCAAAGAATTGAAGGTTGCAATAATGGCAGAACTTATTTTACCGTCGTCCCTTAGTGCGAGGTTTCGCGAGTTTCCACCGGAATAGTTTTTTTAAGGCTGTCAAATACAAATACATCTTCATTCGCTGCCTTCATAAAATACTTTTCTCTGGCATATTTCTCTAATGTATTGGAATCAGATTTAATCGCCATTTTTTCAGCTTGTAATTTTTGGACTTCACTCTCAAGATAAATAATTTTTTGTCTCATTTCATTGAGTTCTTTTCGCTGTTTAAACTGTGATGTAATATCATATTCAGCGAAAAAAAATATCCATACAATGAAGCCGGTCGTAACCAAAAAATATTTATTGCGTAGTATTCCGAGAATAGTTTTCATACAGGAAAAAAATTAGTTACCCGCAGAATTATACTTTTACCTCAGTAGAAGATTTCTTCCGGTATGCCATTGTCATCTCCATTGAGATAGCGCTTCTATCCATTTTTACAACCGTATTACGATCGATTTCAACAGAAATTGTACCATCATCATTCGACTTGATAATTTTACCGTAAATACCGGATGTAGTAATAATTGTATCGCCGACATTATTTTCATTTGAAAATGCCTTTTGTTCTTTTGCACGTTTCATTTGAGGACGTATCATAAAGAAGTACATAACTCCAATCATGCCAACCATGAATACGATGTTCATTGCCGGATTAGGTTTTCCTCCTTCGCCCATCATTAATAAAGTGTCTATTGCGTTCATGCTATTTGTAAATTTTGCCAAAAGTATTTAAATAATTAGAGAGTAAATAATTTTTATTTCCCAGTTACTTCAGCCCGGATATAAATATTGTATACCGAAGGATTTCCATTGGTTGTAACAATAATCATTTTCTCATTAAAGCCTTTCTTTCCTTGACTGTTAAATGTAATTTTTATTGTTTCTTTCTCCCCGTTTTTTACCGGCTGTTTAGGATAGGAAGGAACCGTGCAGCCACAAGAAGCTTTTGCATCACTAATGAGAATATCTTTTTTGCCTTTGTTTTCAAATTCAAAATCATACTCAACTATATCCCCCTCGGCAATTTTTCCAAAATCGTGGAGCGTATCGGTAAAGACCATTTTGCCAAGTTCACTTAAGGCGAGAGAATCATCTT
>JANNYV010000419.1:0-1735 GCA_031410275.1 Bacteroidota bacterium | reverse complement strand
CTTGATGTAAAAATAATTTCTTGTGATTTTTTATCATAGCCGAGTAGCTCATTCACAACCCAATTTCCTGATGTCAATTGTTTTTCTTCAACATCATTAGCATATAAATACAAATGCATATACCCATCACGCTGACTCCACCAAATAAATTGATTCGGGTTATCGGTCGGGAAATAAAGCGGATGCTGAGGCTCGACATACTTCTCATTTTTTTCTTCGAATAAGGTCTTCACCAATTGCCCTGTCATGGCATCGTAGCGGTTAAGTTTCAAATGATTTTGATCCCTGTTTAACAACGACACATAAATAAATTTTTCATCAGGACTCCATGTTACGGTCGTTAAGTATTGTTCTTTCGGTTCGCCTGTATTCAAATAAATGATCTTCCCTGTTTTGCAATCAAACACCCCAATCGTTGTCTGATGCGAGGTTCGTCCTGCAAAGGGATACTTAATATTTTTTACCGTGGCCGGCACTTCATTCCAATTCACAATCGGATAATCTTCAACCATGCTTTGATCCATCCTGTAAAAAGCCAAAAAATTTCCACGTGGCGACCAGAACATACATTTGTCAATACCAAATTCATTACGGTGAATTGAATCGCCGTAGACAATACTATATGAACCATCTTTCGTGAGTTGCATTGGCTTGCCGCCGTTATAATTCACAAATAAATTATCATGAGAAATAAATGCTACGCTCATTTTATTGGTATCAATATTCACCGGGTCGGCATCATCAGGAAGTGTTGCAACCAACTCAGTATTCAAAGTACCGCTCGTCATATTGCATTCAACGAGTTTATTATCTTGGGTAAAATAAAAATCCGTTTGCGTTTTAAATGAAAGCACCGGCATGGCACTTAATTTCTTAATTCCTTTTTTATCCAAGCCTTCATTTAATTTATCAAGGGTGGTCAGTATTTTTTTTTCAAACGAAACCGGATCAATACTATACACCAATTTTTCTGAATCATTATTCACCACATAGGAGTACGCATCGCTGTTACCCATCCATTGCAATTGTTTCAAATTTAAGATGGCGAATTTCGAACTCATTCCATTGACCGCTTCGGCCATGGTAAAATTTTTCTTTTGTGCATGTGCAAAGAAAGAAAATGTGCACACAAAAAAAAGTGTGATAATTAATTTGGGCGTGTCCCTGAATGCGAAAAACAACGGCTCATGCTTCGCCTTGTTTTTCAGCTTCAGGGCCGGGCTATTCGCTGCAAGTCCTCGCTCGTGCCTCGCTCCGGGCTTTCCGCTACTATCCCTCACGCAAGCCTTGTTCATGGTTGTCGATACGTCTGTATTAAATGATAATTTATGATTCATATTGCATGAGTTGTTCAAAAAGTGTTTCATATTCGGGTTGTAATAATTCAAGTTTTAAAGCTACTGATTTGTAATTATTTTCGGTTGTCTGAAACTGGTTTTTATTCGAATACGTATCAGGGTCTGCAAGTAAGGCTTCCAATTTATTTTTTTCTTCATTCAATAAAGCAATGTCAGCTTCTAATTTCGAAAATTTATTTCTGATTCGTTTTTCTTCTTTTTGCTTTTCTTTAAACTCACTCGTATTATTTTTTGCTTGCCCTTCTATTATTGGTGCAGAAACAACTGCCTCAACCTTCGCTACAACAATGTCCGGCTTCTTTTCAATCACAATTTCTTTTGGCTGTTGTGGAATGCCTTTATTTTTATTTGCCTGCGCTTCTTTCTCGCGAAGTTTT
>JANNYV010000418.1:0-1555 GCA_031410275.1 Bacteroidota bacterium | reverse complement strand
CCCCATATCATTGATATCCTTTTTTGAAGCACTAGCGGGTTGTGCAAAAGATGAGCCGGCAAACAAACAACTAAATCAAGTTGCATTTATTTCACCTACATTTGAAAAAAAATAGTTTACATGAAAAAAATAATGCTTGCTTTATTTAGTTGTTTGTTTGCCGGCTCATCTTTTGCACAACCCGCTAGTGCTTCAAAAAAGGATATCAATGATATGGGGAAAAATATCATTGCATTTAATCCCGTTCATTTAATCGCGGCTGATTTTGTCGGAATCGGTTTTTCATATGAGCGATTGGTGAATGAATATTTGGGTGTAAAAATACCGGTGATGGTTGCCATTAATAATAATTATTTCAATATCGGAATTGAAGCAAAGCTTTATCCGACCAAAAATACAGGTCCCGTGAAATACGCCATAGCGCCCATGTTGATGGCCGGTATTGGTGAAAGCCAACGTCGAGATTATATCAATGTTGGCGGAAATATAGTACGAGATACTACTGTAGATGCCGCTTCTCATTTTGGGTTCTTGTTAAATCAAACCTTGAATGTGACTATTTCAAAACAGTTTTATATAGGTATTGATGGTGGATTGGGTATCAACTATTATGATGAGTACTCAAAGAAAAACTCGAATACGAATTTAAGTTTTGTGGCTCAGTTGCAAGTTGGTATGGGATTGAGATTTTAGAATGACAAAACAAGAGTAAGGTGTTAATCTGAATATTCTTCTGTAAACTCAACGCCATAGGCAGTCAATTCTTTCAATACCGGTTTGTATACATCTTTCATGATGGGGATTTGCACACCAACTAGGTTTTTTATTTTACCGGTTAAAAAGAGTTTGGCAAAAATTGCCATCGGCAACCCTACTGTTTTAGCCATTGCTGTATAGGTCTTGTCTTCACCGGTTACAATTAAAGTACTCGACAATTTTGTTTCAATATTTTTCCGGGCGTATTCAAATTCATGACGCATGACGATCATGTCTTTGTCATGCTCTTCCATCTTCCATTTTTCTTCAATTCGTTGCAGTAAAATATCAGCACTGCTCATTTCGCCTACTATATCAATCGGCTGATCTTCAAATAGACCAAGCCATTGTATCAAATTAATAATCATTACCTGCTCCTTTTGGGTAATATTCATGATTTTTTCATACGGAGTTTTCCCGGTGATTTGTTCCGTCGATTTCATAAACCATTCCTTATAGGTCAACGATTCTTCCTTAAACTTTTGCATGTCGCTTGTCAACCCCAATTGAATAATCGTATTCCAACCCAAACAAAATTCTTCATGTCTGAAAGTAGCTCTGAGCATCGTTTTTACTTTTTCGAGGCCATAATAATTTTTATAGCTCAAGCTGTCTCTGTTTGCGTAGGAAGCTAAATTACCTAATGAAGGCACCTTTATCTTTTCATACTCACTAAATAAATTCTTGTATTCGACATGCTTTTCAAGTCCATTCAACAAATAATCAGCACCTGATTTGCCTGCATTGACAATATTCCTGGGATTCCATGATATTTTATAATGCCATGGGTTATTATCAC
>JANNYV010000417.1:0-1904 GCA_031410275.1 Bacteroidota bacterium | reverse complement strand
CTTTCAAAATTTTCACTGAATATTTAATATCAGTACCTTTTTTCAAGAATGGAGGCAATTGCTGTCCACCTTTTGAAATTGAATCAACGGGTACGAAGATTGTAGCACTGTCACCCACTGCCAACAAACGCAATCCATCTTGCAAAGAACCTTTGTAACCAGCCTTTCCTGCGGCTTGAACCATATCACGGGCAGGTTTCGTTACATCAATTTGCTCTTGAAGCAATGAATCTGACCCTGTTTTGATTTTAATTAAAAAAGAAACGATATCACCATCTTTCAATTTTCTGGCTTTGTCATCGTGGCTATGAATCTGAATTTTTACGCCTTCTTTTACCTCAATTTTGTTTTTGTTACATCCTACCAACATACTGGCGGCAAGCATTACTACACTTAGTTTTTTGAACATTTTTTCTGTTTGTTATTCGTTAGTTGTTAATTTTAAATTTTAATTTCACGCAAAGTCGCAGAGACGCAAAGTTTTTGTTTATAATCTCACACAAAGTTGCAGAGACGCAAAGTTTTTTGTTTTTTAAAATCTTACAATTCTTTGCGTCTGTGCGACTTTACGTGAATAAAATAACTAACTTTTCACCGCTAAAAGCATTTCTTGATATTCTGGTAAAATATTCATTAATTTTTCCACTGTTCCTGCCAAGCCAATACCCGTAGTTTTACCACCCGAAGCATTTTTATGACCACCACCATTGAAATATTTTGAAGCAATTTGATTTACAGCAAATTCTTCTACCGAACGGAAAGACATCTTAATTGCTTCAGGTCGGTCAACAATAATTATTGACATCACAATGCCTTCAATTTGCAAACCATAATTCACAATTCCCTCAGTATCACCCGTTTGAGAATTAAACCTTTTCAATTCTTCTTCCGTAACGGTAAAATAAGCGACTCTATATTCAGGTAAAACAACTAATTTTTCGGATAAAACGTATCCTAAAAACTTCATTCTTTCTACCGTCGAACTATCATAAATTCTTCTATGAATAAGATTCGTATTCACGCCAAGTTCCATAATATCCGCCGCAATTCTATGCACAGCGGGCGTTGTGCTTGGGTGGCGGAATGAACCCGTATCCGTCATAATCCCAGCGTATAGACATTCACAAATCGGAATATCCAAAAGATATTTTTCATCCAATAATTCAATTAACTGGAATATCAATTGCGCTGTTGCCGCCGCTTTGGTATCGTGATACGTAAATTCCGCAAAATCTTCTGGAAAAGTATGATGGTCAATCATAACTTTCACCGCTTTTGATTGTCTTACGGGTTCTGCCATTGCCTCAATTCTGGCTAAAACTGAAAAGTCAAGGCAAAAGATAACGTCGGCATTGGCAATAAGATTGTTTGTTTTACTACGAATTTTATAATTTTCGTAATTCATAACTTCCTCATTCCCAGCCATCCAAGCAATAAAACTTGGATAATCTGAGGGCGTAATGACCGAGACTTTGTGACCTTTCTTTTTTAGATAACCTGCCAAACCCAACGACGACCCAAGTGCGTCTGCATCAGGTTTGAAATGGGTGGTAATCACGATGTTTCGGGGCGTTTGGATTAACTCACGAAAGGCTTCAAAATTTTGCATTGATTGTGACAAATGGATAGTGTTTTTGATCGTAAATTTGGCGTATTTGTTCGTAAACAGCTGATTATCTTTTTACTAAACAATTCAAAAAATGAATTTGTATAATACTAAAACTTAAATACCAAACCCCAAAAATCTAATAATAAAGCACAAAGTTAGGGAGAATTATTCACAAAAAAGACGGTAAGGTTTCTAAAACAGTTTAGGTTGCGTAATTTTGTCAAAATTTTTATATTATAACACATAAACACCATTTCATGGCAACTAACAGAACATTCACAATGATTAAACCTGA
>JANNYV010000416.1:0-1584 GCA_031410275.1 Bacteroidota bacterium | reverse complement strand
CCAATCGTATAAATCACTTCGGCATCATTTGGATTGATCTCTAACATTGCATCTAATACTTCCCGGCATTTTGTGAAGTCTCCTTTTTTAGTATAGGTTTCAGCAATTGAGAGATTAATATCTCTATCGTATGGCGCAAATTCTTTGGCTTTGGCATAATAAAATAAAGCCTGATTATAATCTTTCAATTCGATGCAGGCGTTGGCCCAATTATCGTAAAATGAGGTTGTTTTAAAATAGCCTTTGTCTTCAGCGAGCTGATAAAGTTCCAAGGCCTTTTTATAATTACCGGCATCGTAGCAACTGTTAGCTGCTTCATAAAGTTTGGTGGCATTATCGGGATCTAATTCTAAGGCTCGAAAAAAATAGTTCATTGCATTTGGATAATCTTCAATTTCGGAATAACAATTTGCAATTTTAAATGGAATGTCTTTATCATTCGGCAATTCTTTTTCTGCTTCTAAATATAATTTAATCGCACGAGGAAAATGCTTCACTTCTAAAAATGAACGGGCCAACATTTTATTTATTTCTCCACTTTGAGGTTTCAATTTCATCGCACGTTCAGCATACTCTACACTTTTTATTTTCTTGGGGCTCATGCTATACATTTCCGACAAGCGAGCCAAGTAAAGAAGATTATCCGGTTCTTCGCCAATCATAACTTCATACAGTGGAATGGCCTCATAATAAGCCCTGCGATTGTATTGAACATCTGCCATTTCTTTTTTCAGCGATGCGTTTTCAGGGTCAAGTGCAATGGCTTTATTGAGTAGTCTGGCAGCTTCGGTATAATTTTCTTTGGCTTTGTATTTCATGGCGTTTTCAATATACTCATTGGCAGTTTGTGCGTATGAAGAATTGAAAATAAACGTGGCAAATGATAAAATAAGAATGACTTTTTTCATTGTACATGGGGTGTTTAAAAGATGATAGGTACAACTTTTGTGCCAATACGAAAAAGTTGTTGATATGAAAGGTATACCAACCAAAACAAAACCCATCACAATTAGAGACTAATATGTAAAAAGGGGGGATAAGAAGCTATTAGTTATTAGCTGATAGCTGTTCGCGGAATGTGCATCTTAGATAAAGAATCCGAGCCGATGAAGAAGTGATAGAAAAACTACTCAGCGCTTATTTTTACCTGCTGTCACTTTCGGTTCATCACTTTTTCAAATTTTTTGGACTCCTCATCATTTTCAAAAGCTAAAATCATTTCATCATTTATCTTATAATCAAGCCCGTCAATTTGATCATATATTTCTGCAGCATAAAGAATAAGTTCTGTGTTCTCAAATTTTATCACCATTTTGAATGCATAATCATCATATCCATTTTCAACAATAATATTTATTACTCTTGAATTGATTTGGGTGTAAGAAGCAGAGTCATTAAAATTGATTAAAGGCTCTACGTAAATTGTTTCATAACTTTCTTCCGTCATGGAAGTATGTAAATCAAAGTCTCCGTTGTCCGTTAAAATAGTAATAGAGAAACAATACTTAAAGGCAAATGGAATAGATTGAAAGTCAAATGTCGGTTCAGAATCAATATGATAAATAATACGCTCAACATATGAAC
>JANNYV010000415.1:0-5947 GCA_031410275.1 Bacteroidota bacterium | reverse complement strand
ATCTTCTAATAAAATAATATTTTTCGCTCCTTTATTGGAAGGCAAAATAATAAATCGGGGAAGCATTCGGGTAGGCACTTCAATTAATGAATAACTATTCATGAAGGAATTCTGACTACTACTTAAGAGGCATGCCAGATAAATTGATTTATCATTCAGCAAAGGCAATTCGGGCAAACTCTCTATCATCAGTGGCGAGATATTTGTTCTCACGGTTTCATTAAAATAATTTTCAACAAATTCCTTTTGAATTTTAGTCAACTGCTTTTCATTGACGATAGCTATTTTTTTCTTCTTCAGTTCAACTTGTATATCTCTGTAAATGCGTTCAAATTCTTTTTGTTGTTCTAATACAATGAGTTGAATTTGTTTTAGAATATGAGCGGGCTTTTCTTCTAAAAATCGTTTGGTTTCTTTACCAAATCGGAGCATCCGATTTAAAGTAGCCACTCGGACACGAAAAAACTCATCTAGATTATTTGAAAAAATTCCCAAAAAACGTAATCGTTCCGGCAAGGGAACTGAACTATCATTTGCTTCCTGTAACACTCGTGCATTAAACGACAACCAACTAATATCGCGGATATGTTTGGGGTTAATATCTTTATTCATACGGCGGTCAAAGATAAAACAGTCAATATTATTTCAATGTTATGTTTTTGAAGAAGATATGTTACATTCTATTTTTTTAGTACAGTATCCACTTGAAAATTTCAGTTGCGTGAGGGATGCTAGCGGAAATACTCCCGCTGCTTTGAGCGGGAGATTGGAGCGGGCAGCCCGACCCTGAAGCAGTCCCGTAGACAAATCACCATCAATGCAAGATGCTCATATGAACGGGATGCTTCGGGGGCACGCCCTAAGAATAATTCGAAGCAAATGCGTCAGTTTAATCAAATCATTTTTTTTTAATCTCAACTTACGATTCTATATTTACAACATGCAGAAAATTTCAATGAGACGGGATAAATCTGATTTAAGTTTTTTTAAGGATAAAGAAACACATGCCTTTACAGCACTCGAAAAGGCTCACTTTATTGCCTTTGCTCCGTATGCCTTTCAGGCTTCCGTATTGTTGAGAGATTACGGCATATTACAACAACTTTTAGAGCGTGTTGATGGTCTAGCCTTTGAGACCATAAACGAAAATACTGCGATTAGTGCTTATGGTGTACGCATTTTATTGGAGGCAGGCATAGGTATAGGCTTATTGTATGAAGAGCATGGTTTGTATTTTATTTCTAAGACCGGTAGTATGTTTATTACTGATGCCATGGTGAATGTGAATACAAATTTTATGCGTGACATTTGTTATGAAGGAGCAGGCAAATTAAAAGAATCCATTGAATCCGGGAAACCGGAAGGCTTACAATTTTTAGGCCCATGGAATACCTTGTATGAAGGCTTAACGCAACTCACGCCCTTGCAAGAAAAAAGTTGGTTCGATTTTGATCATTATTATTCTGATCATGTATTTCCGTTGGTGATGCCTAAGGTATTTGAAAATGGGCCCAGGTCTATTTTAGATATTGGAGCGAATACCGGAAAATTTTCTTCGCATTGTCTTTCCTATGATGAAGATATTAAAATGAGTTTAGTTGATTTAGGAAAGCAGCTTGAGGTTGCAGCAAAAAATTTAGATGCAAAAGGTTTTGCAGACCGTTATACTTTAATAGAACATAATATGCTCGACCATTCGAAAGAGTTACCCGGCACCTATGATGTGATTTGGATGAGTCAATTTTTAGATTGCTTTTCAGAAGATGAAATCATTCACATTTTAAAGAAGTGTAAAAAGGCGTTGAATCCGAATGGAAAAATTTTAATTAATGAAACCTTTTGGGATAACCAACCATTTCATGCATCGATGTATTCGTTGCAAATGACTTCATTATATTTTACCACCATTGCAAATGGCAACAGCCAAATGTATGACAGCCGTGTATTTCAGAAACTTATCGAAACAGCCGGCTTAACTCTATTGGAGAAACAGGAAAATATTGCGCAAACTCATACATTACTCGCGTTGCAATAAAACTTACATTCTATTTTTTATTTTTGATGAAACCATCTATACTCATTCTCTATTATTCACAAACCGGACAATTGCGTTCTATTTTGGATAGTCTTTTCAGTACACAGTTATTGGTATGCGATATTGATATCTTAGAAATAAAGCCAAAGATAAAATTTCCATTTCCATGGACAGCCTCTACTTTTTTTGATTGTATGCCCGAAAGTGTTTTGCAAATTACTGAAGAAATTGAGCCCATTTTATTTCCGGAAAAGAAATATGATTTGGTTGTGTTAGGTTATCAACCATGGTACTTATCGCCTTCGATACCATTCAACAGTTTTTTAAAAAGTAATCAAGCCGTTTTTTTAAAAGGCAAGAATATCCTCACTGTAATTGGTTCACGAAATATGTGGTTGAATGCGCAAGAGAAAACAAAAGAATCTCTCCGGCAATTAAATGCAACATTGGTTGGTAATATAGTATTGTTTGATAAGAATCCGAATCTCACCTCTGTGTTTACGATTATCCGTTGGATGTTTAAAGGGCAAAAGAATGGGACAAAACGGATGCCTGAAGCCGGAGTACAACAACATGATATTGAAGAGGCAAAAAAATATGGCCCTATTATTATTGAAGCTGTTCAGCAAAATACACTTCTTCAATTACATGAAAAATTATTGCAAGAAGGCAGTATTGAATTAAATCCTTCATTAGTCATTCTTGAAAAAAGGGGTATCAAAAATTTCAGGAAATTTGCGGCGTATATTTTCGAAAAAGGTGAACGTGGCAATAAAGCGAGAAAAGGTCGAGTCATATTATTCAGTCGATTGCTAACAGTCGGCATTTTTATTTTATCACCCATTAGCAGCCTCACAGCCTCATTGGCTGTGCGTATCAATAAAAAATCGTTGATAAAAGAGGTCGAATATTTTAAAAACATTGGCTATAAAGAAAAAGCAATTTAAGTAATTCGTTTTTTATAGGATACTTTACTAAATTGCGAAGCAAACTAAGAAGTGAGTTGCCGGTAAATTGGTTATGAAAGATAACGCATGAATACCATAACTCCCTAACCCTTAACAAGAACAAAATAAGCATTGATGAGTGAAGTGTATATTACAAGATTGTCGAAATTTTTACCCAATGAGCCGGTCAGTAACGATCAAATGGAGGATTATTTAGGACGAATAGACGGCCGCCCTTCAAAAGCGAAAGGTATTATTTTGCGTAACAACCAAATTAAAACCCGTTATTATGCCATTGATAAAGCAACCGGAAAAAGTACACATACAAATTACCAACTTGCATCGAAAGCGATAGAAGGTTTGCTAGATGATTCATTTAAAAAAGATGATATTGAGTTACTCTCCTGTGGATGTGGTGCGCCTGACCAATTATTACCGAGTCATGCCGCTATGGTGCATGGTGAATTGAAATGCCCACCTACAGAAATTGTGTCGATCAGCACAGCCTGTTGTGCAGGCATACAAGCATTTAAATATGCTTTTATGAGTGTCAAAAGTGGGAATAGCTCTAATGCCATTGCAGTAGGTTCTGAAAAGGCATCGGGTTGGTTGAAAGCGGATAAGTTTGATGATGAAGCGGAAGATTTAAAGCACCTCATTGATAATCCGATTATTGCGTTTGAAAAAGATTTTTTACGATGGATGCTAAGTGATGGCGCCGGTGCTGCCTTGATGCAAAACAAACCAAATAAAGATAATATTTCACTTCGAGTAGATTGGGTTGATGTAATTTCCTATGCCAATCAAATTGAGCCTTGTATGTATGCCGGTTGTGAAAAAAATGAGGATGGAACGCTGACCGGTTGGTCTGAAATGAAACCACATGATTGGGCGGCGAAAAGCATTTTTGCCTTTAAACAAGATACTCATTTACTCGGCGAAAATATTGTAAAATGGGGCGGTGAAATGTGGAAGAAAGTTTGTGAAAAGCACAAGATTGATTTAGACAGCATTACTTATTTTTTACCACATCTTTCTTCTGAATTTTTCAGACCAAAAATCATGGAAGAACTTGCCAAAATTGGTTACCCTATTCCGGCTGAAAAATGGTTTACCAATTTGACACGGGTCGGCAATATAGGAAGTGCTTCACCTTACATCATGTTAGAAGAACTTTTTAATAACGGCACCATCAAAAAAGGTGATGTAATTATTTTAATGGTTCCTGAAAGTGCCCGTTTTAGTTATGGTTATGTGCAATTAACTGCGGTGTAGTGTGTAAAGATTAAGAGCGAATGGTTAGGAGCGACAAGTTAGGAGCGATAAGCGAATAGTTAGAAGCGATAAGTTAGCGGATATTTTCGCAAAGCCCCAAACCAAAACTTACTTAAATAAATGAGCATGTAATGAAAAAACTAATTCTACTCTTATGCATAACACTGCTATCGTTTAACAGCTTTGCACAAGACCAACACCTTATTGATTCATTGCAAACGGTTTTAAAAACAGCGAAGGATGATACAACAAAAATTAATATCCTCTTGGAAATGGCAAATAAGTATGTTCTTATTCAAATAGATTCTGCCCTTCATTGTGCCGAGCAGGCTTATCAGATTAGTCTTGCATCGAATGATATTAAAAAAAAGTATCTAACATCTAATTGGCTAAGCAGCCAATATTTTCATAAAGGAGTTAACGATAAAGGGCTGGAGTATGCATTGCGAAGTTTGAAATATGCTGAAGAAACAAAGGATAAAGTGTTAATGATAAATGCAAATCAATTTTTATCGCGCCCCTACAGCGACCTTTTGGGCAATTTATCGAAAGGCTTAGAATACGGAAAATATGCATTGAAATTAGCAAAAGAAACAGGCAACGCAAATTCTATTATTGACAATTTAGAATCTGTTTCTACAATTTATTTTAATCATAAGGATTATGATAACGCACTTATTTATTCAGAAGAACAATATAAAACTGCGTTACAGTTAAATGATACAAACCAAATTATATGGGCGCTTTCCAGCGTAGGCGACTGCTATAGGGAAAATAAGAATTACACAAATGCGATTAAGAATTATAATGAGGCAATTGATAACGCTAAAAAGGATAGCATTAAATATAATTTGGAAACCCTGTACAATAATGTTGCTGTGTTGTACGAACACATAAATAGGAAAAATGCTATTATGTATTATTTATTAGCCATCAATATAGCAAAGAAACAAAAAAATGAAGGTCAATTGAGCTTCTATTGCCGGCAAATCAGCAATACCTATCTCAAATTAAAAGATTACGGCGATGCATTAAAATACAATCAACTCTCTATGCAATTCGAACAAGCGAGAGGTGCAATTCTGGAATTGAAAATATTGTATAAGCAAAATGCGGAGATTAATGATAGTTTGAAAGATTATAAAAAAGCATCTGTTAGCCTGAATAAATATATTTCTATTAGCGAGCAAATACAAACAAGCGAATCGCAAAATAAGATTTCCGAAATGGAGGTTGCGTTAGAATCAGAGAAAAAACAAAAACAAATTGATTTAATTAATAAAGATAAAAAGGTACAAGCCGCAATTCGTAATTCTTTTATTATTGGATTTGTTTTGATGCTTCTTTTTGCAGGCATCTTTTTTAATCAACGAAATCATATTAAAAAAGGCAAACAGAAGAGTGATGAACTCTTATTGAACATTCTTCCTTCTGAAGTAGCAGAAGAGTTGAAAGATACCGGCACTTCCAAAGCAAAGAATTTCGATCAAGCCACAGTCATGTTTACTGATTTTAAAGACTTCACGAATATCAGCGAGAAGATGAGTCCTGAAGAATTAGTCAGGGAGATTGATACTTGTTTCTCGGCATTCGATCATATCATACACAAGTACGGTATAGAAAAAATAAAAACCATTGGCGATGCGTATATGTGTGCAGGAGGATTACCTGTTTCAAACAATTCACACGC
>JANNYV010000414.1:0-2931 GCA_031410275.1 Bacteroidota bacterium | reverse complement strand
TGATTTTATTAATGATAATAAGCATAATGTAAGTAAAAATAAATCCATAGGCGGCGGCTCCTACAGTAGCGACTAATTGTTTGACAAAAAAACTTGTATCGCCATTCATCAATCCGTCTGCACCGGCAGGATTGATTGCCTTTGATGCAAATACACCTAACATAATGGTTCCGATAACACCACCAATTCCATGCACGCCCCAAACATCAAGTGCATCATCCCATTTCATTCTGTTTTTTAAATCCACAGCCAAATAACATACAATGCCTGAAACAATTCCAATGATGACAGCCGAAGGAAGTGATACATAACCTGCCGCAGGTGTGATAGTCGCCAGCCCGGCAACAGCGCCTGTAAGCAGACCTACGAACTTAGGTTTACGTGCACGACTCCATTCTATAATTAACCATGTTATGGCTGCAAAGGAAGCGGCAATATCTGTATTTAAAAAAGCAAGTCCGGTGATGGCATTTACATCAAGTGCACTGCCTGCATTAAACCCGTACCAGCCAAACCAAAGTAAACCGGTGCCTAATGCAATCAATGGAATACTATTGGGAATGTTTTCGGTATTTCGTCGCTTTCCAATATATATCACAGAAGCAAGTGCCGCAAACCCTGCGGTGGCATGAACTACAATACCTCCCGCAAAATCTAATACACCCCATTTAGCAAGTAAGCCTCCACCCCAAACCATATGTACAAAAGGATAGTAGACTAATAATTGCCACACGATTAAAAAAATCAAATAGGCTTTAAATGTTACACGATTCATAAACGCACCGGTGATGAGTGCAGGTGTAATAATGGCAAACATCATTTGATAAGCCATAAAAACAAACTCGGGTAATTTTGGATTTCCTGAATACGCTGAGTTGAGAGTAACACCATGCATCATTACTTTATCAAGATTTCCTAAGAAGCCACCTTCACCTCCACTAAAGCAAAGTGAGTAACCACAGAGAAACCATAGGATAGTAGTGATACCCATCGATACAAAACTTTGTATCATAATTCCAAGAATATTTTTTTTGCCCGCAAGCCCTCCATAGAAGAAGGCAAGTCCTGGAGTCATCAACATCACTAGACTGGTTGCGAGTAGCATAAAGCCGGTAATTCCACTGTCGAATTGCATAATTTAAATTGTTTAATGGTTAATAAAATTGTTGAATCAAATTTAACCCAACCAAAAACCAAGATGTAGCATGGCCTCTAATCGTGTATTCGTATTAGTAGATTTATTCTTGTTGTGAAAAATTTCCTGTTGATTGTCTGCTGTGATATTTCTTCCTTCAAGACGGATATAAGAGTTTGATGTTGGCTTATATTCTGCACCTAAAGTAAATCCAACTAATTTCAATCCTGTTGTATGCATATTTTTATTCGTAAATGTTCCGGATAAAAATCCGTCAGTGTCTTTAAATAATTCACCTCTTGTATACAACCTGAATTTGTTTGATGCATTATAGCTGGCAATTAAAACAGCTCCCATTGCAAAAGCAGTTTGTGTTGAATCAACGAGGTCTGCATGTTGTTGTGTGGCAAAGTCAGCACCGACAGTTACTTTTATTTTCCGCCCTTTATAATTTAAAAATATATTGTGAAAAGTACGAAAATGATTACCGCTTCCTTCTGCTGCATCATCACCATAGTAACCACTGTATCCAACATTTAAACTGTCATTTAATACATAGGTAGCTAATAAACCTGCAGATTTTTTCTTATTGTTATCTTCATAAATATTATAACCATTTAACGCATAAGCATACAATGATAGTTTCTCTGTTGGATTGTAATTTAGCCTGAACCCTGATTGATAATAAGGTTCAAAATATGTAGTTATAGCCAATGAACTTGTATAATTTTCTTTAGGAAAACAGGCTTCAGTTCCGATATGTGTTCGAAAGAATCCTGCATCGAGCCAAAGATTTTTACATAGTCGAACACCCACATTGGCTTCCTGTATAAAATTATAATTGCCTGACCAACTGCTTCGTGGAATATCACCGAAATGAATAGTGGCTACACCTCGTATATCTTTAGATGAATACTTGGCAGTGAACATGGCGACATTCAATCCAAACTGATTGCTTCGAGGTGAGATAGTTGTATACTTTTGATAATCGTTCGTACCCAGTGAATCAGAATAGGTTGCAATATAAGCATCGACATAGGCAGAAAATGAAAACTCAGCATGCTGCGAAGTATCTTGGGCAAATACAATGGAAGAACATAAAAGAAGGAAGGGGAAATAGAGTATAATTTTTAGTCTCATAAGCAAATGGTTAATTTTTAATTTACTTCAAACCTACTTTATTTTTTTAGATTCTCTAATTTTCTACGGCTTTTGTTTATCCGTTTTGAATCATGATTTATTTAGATTCTCTACAAAATACATATCAATCTCACCTTTATTTTTGGCATCTATTTTACCGCGATATGTGCAGGTAAATTTTTCTTTTACATGTTCAAATGTCGCACCGCTGATATTTATTCTCCCGGCTTCTCCGCTACTTTCCATACGTGATGCAATATTCACGGTATCACCCCAAATGTCATATGCAAATTTCTTAATGCCCACAATGCCGGCTACGACAGGCCCGGTATGAATGCCGATACGCATTTCAAAAAATGGTTTATGTTCCTTCTCTTTTATGATGCGATATTGAGACATAAAATTAAGTATATCAATGGCGGCTAAAATAGTATCGCTTGCATTTGTAATATTTTCGACAGGCAAACCGGCTGCAGCCATATAACTATCACCAATTGTTTTTATTTTTTCAATATTATATTTCGAAATAATTTGATCGAACTCACTGTATAAATGATTTATTTCATGTACTAGTTCAGCGGCACTTAATGTTTCGGATGCTTTGGTAAAGTTTTTAAAATCAGTAAACATGACGGTGACTTCATTAAAACTTCTTG
>JANNYV010000413.1:0-1622 GCA_031410275.1 Bacteroidota bacterium | reverse complement strand
TAAATAAACCCAAACCGGTGCCTTTCGAAGAGCGGGTGTTTTCATTTCCGATTCTGTAAAATTTTTCGAAGATTTTTTCTTTTTCCTTATCTGGAATTCCGTTGCCTTTATCTTTCACTACAAAAACGGTCTTTTGATTTCGCTTTTCGAGTATCACTTCAATGGTTTCTGTTACAGGAGAATATTTTCGTGCATTCTCAACTAAATTGCTGACGACCAATTTCCAAAGTGAAGAGTCGCCATGAAGAAAAAAGGGATCCTTCATGATTGCTGCAGAAATGGTAAATAAAGGATAGCGATTTTGTATTTGATGAATGACATCTAAAATCAATTCATTCATATTCACCTCTTCAGAGTAAATACCTTTTTTTGCACTCTCCAATTGTGTAGACACTAAAATGTTATTACACAAATCATTTAATCTGTTGGTCTCGGTAATTGAAGAGGCCAATAGTTTCTTTTGTGTTTCTTCATCCAATTTCCGTTTCTCTAAGGTCTGCATATTGAGTTTGATGCCTGCAATGGGAGTTTTTAATTCATGAGTCACACTGAGCATAAAATTTTGCTGCAGTTTCGCCAACATGCGTTGACGGTAATAAGCATAATATACAATACCGGCTGTGAGAAGAATGATTAAAATAAATGTAGAGCCTTCACCCCAATATTGTTTAGTGCGCCTTATTTTTTTTTCGGTAATGAGTTTTACTTCATTCGCTGAAACAATACTGTTGTCGGCCTTTTTGAGTAATTGTATTTTTTCTTTTTCTAAATTATAAATGAGATTGCTTTGCTTATTTAAACTATAACCCCAAAACACAATGGCGGCTATGACATACAGAAACAATAAAGTATAAGCAATGGTAAATTTCATTTTTTGAAAACTGAGAGAGTTCAAATTTACACAGATAATTTTCTTTAATTAAGATTTAGTCTTTACTTTTGTGACACAGGTAGATTTGATTATTGTTCGACCTGTTATTCAAACTGAACTAATACTCGTCCTCATTAAGCAATCCTTTTTGTTTATTCGGCTACAGTAGAAGTTCAGTATCACAATTTAATAAACTGAGCCATGCATGCATTACAACAACTTTTAGAAAAACAAATTGTCATTATCGACGGTGCTATGGGCACTATGATACAACGTCATAAACTGCAAGAAGCTGATTACAGAGGTGAGCGGTTTAAAGATTGGCATTTGGATGTGAAAGGAAACAATGATTTACTTTCCATTACGCAACCGGAGATTATTAAAAATATTCATTTGCAATATTTAGAAGCCGGTGCAAATATTATTGAAACAAATACCTTTAGTGCACAACGTATTTCAATGGCTGATTATGAAATGCAATCATTGAGTTATGAATTGAATGTGGCTTCTGCGAAATGTGCACGGCAGGCAATCGATGAATTTATCACTCTCAACCCTCAACTTTCAACCCTCAACTATTTCGTTGCCGGGGCACTCGGTCCAACGAACCGAACATTATCCCTTTCGCCTGATGTCAACAACCCCGGTTTCAGAGCGGTCACCTTTGATGAAGTAGCCGATGCCTATTTCGAACAAGTAAAAGGATTGGTAGACGGTGGTGTAGATATTATTTTAATTGAAACAATTTTTG
>JANNYV010000412.1:0-4030 GCA_031410275.1 Bacteroidota bacterium | reverse complement strand
CATTGAGCAAAAAGTAATAAACTTAGTTTGATTTAATATCTATAGTGTTTGCATCACCACCATCAATTACTTTATCAGTAGTGATCCTGTCTTCGCTGATACCTAATTTTTCAACGAGATAGTTCTTAACAGCTTCTAATTTTTTGTCTGCTAAAGACTGGCTGCGTTTGTCAGCTTTTGGATAAGCTGTCAAAGAAATGTTGCAGGTTGGTTTTTCTTTCAACTTACCAGCCACTGTAGCTAACATTGCTTTGTTATCAGCACTTAAGCTAACACCTTTTAATGTAAGGCTTGGGTAATCAGCTGGGCAATCTTTAACACCAGGGTTTAATTCGCCAGAAGCCAATTTATTTTTGATGTCTGTGCAGCAAGCTGGGTCTGGGCATTTACCAACACCATCAGCATCAACTGGTTGACACTCTGTAGGGGTAATTAATTGCTTATCTTTATAATCAGGTACATTATCACCATCTGTATCGAATGGACAACCATGAGAGTCTACAGAAACACCACCCGGTGTGTTAGGGCAACGATCGAAACAATCAGAGATACCATCGCCATCAGCATCTTGCTCACATTTACTAACTGGAGCTTTAGGACGCTTCATTTCGTTATAGCTATAATCTAAAGGATTCATCCACCATAAAGGATCTGTAGATTTACCACCTAAGTTAAGATTAAGACCAACTGAAAAATAGTTAACATTATCAAAGTCACGCGTCATAGCAGAACCACCTGTACCAGGCCATTCTTGCCAACGTTGACCATCTAATAAATCATCGCTAGCACTCGTTATTTTATCTTCAATTTGTAAAGACAACATTTTAGATAAACGAATTTGAGCACCGGCACCAACTGTAAACATTCCACGTAATGTACCACCGGCTAATTTACCTCGGTTATTATGTGCTTCTCCATCTGATTCATATGTACCATCAAATATTTCTGTTTTCAAACGCTTTGTAATTTCTTTTCTATTTTCATAAGCAGTGCCTGTTAAACCTGCTGAAACTGTGCTGAAATTATATTTAGCACCTGCACCATCTAAGGCATCTACCATATTTTTGTATGTCATTCCTCCAACACCAAAAAGACCATAATAGCTTACTTTGTTTCTAGCTCTGTGGAACTTTAGATTATTTGCAGCTGCAACAACTTGCAATGATAATTCATTCACTGTTGTTTTGTAATTGTAGTAAACTGCAGATCCACCGTAGCCTGCTCTTTCCCAAGGGTTTGCATTACCATGTCCGTAATATCCTGCTGCGGCTTCATAATTATAACCGGAAGCAGTTCCGTGAATAAATTGCACTCTTGTTGAGATTACATAACCCCAAGCTTTTCTTACTGTAAGACCAAACCCTAATGTATTAAGTGGCTTAATAGCTTTATTAAAAATGGTTCTTGATTTTACATCACCTGACACATTTAATAAACCTGCAGATATTCCAATTTCCCATTGATTACGAGGCTTAGCCGGGAAATCGTACTGATTGTTTAAAAAATCTTTTTGTTGAGGTAACCTTTTTTCAGGAATTAATGATGTATCAGAGAAGTCATATCCGCCTCCACGATACATATTGGTGTTACCATCCTGTGCTTTCACACCCATTGTCGAAAAGAGGGTAATAAATGCTGCTAATAATAAGTACTTTTTGCTTGCCATAAATTAAAGTTTAATATAAATAGTGATTTTAGTTTTATATCGGGCAAATATAGTTTCTTTTTATATAAATCAAAAATTATCTTCATTATTTTAGAAAATAATTTATTTCTTGAAAAGCATTGAATTCATTGATTTCCCCATTTTTTCAACATCACTGTTAGATATATCAAAACATGCCCATTTTTGACCATGTACAAGCCCTTTCAAATCCATTATTGATTCGAAATATTTTCTTGATTTAAACATCCGGAAAATTATTTCTATTTTCTTTTATGCATAAAAAAAGTGCTGTTGTTATCAGCACTTTTTTTATTTATTATTTTACTTTATCAATGTAAGGAGGTGGAGGTTCGTTCGTCGGACCTGTTTCATTTTCACCTGCTGAACGATAATCTACTGAATCAGGAGATCCAGGTTTGCCATATTGAAAAATAAATCGCTCTCTGTCAATACCTTGCTTTTCAGCCATGTAGTTGATAATCGCATTCACACGTTTCCAAGATGAGGCTAACTCAAATTTGTTTGAATTACCATTCCCAATAACAACCACACGACATCCCGGATTAGCACGTAAAGAACTTGCCAATTGAGATAATGTTGACATTGAACTTCCGGTCAATGTAGAAAGACCAGGTGAAAAATTAATACTTCCATTAGGAATATCACCACATCCTTTCTGAGCAACTTTCTTGTCGCAACATGGAGGGTCAGGGCAGTTTCCTATTCCGTCAGAATCTGAAGGCTGACACTCTGTAGGTGTAATTAATTGCTTGTCTTTATAATCGCAAACACCATCTCCATCTGTATCTAAGCAACAACCATGAGTATCAACTGCAACACCGGCTTCTGTATCAGGACAACGGTCGAAACAATCAGAAACACCATCACCATCAGTATCCGCATCACAACTTGAACCACCTTTAACATGCTTAGCTTCGTTATAACCATAATCCAATGGATTCATCCACCATAATGGCTCAACAGACTTTCCGCCTAAATGAAGATTTAATCCGATAGAAGCATAATTATAGGTATCAAAATCTCGGGTTAACGCAGATCCACCATGACCAGGCTGCGGCCATTCCTGCCAACGCTGACCATCTACTAAGTCATCATTTGTATAAGACCATTTATCTTCAATAGACAATGATACTTTACGGCCTAATTTAAATTGAATTCCTAAACCCGCTGTCAATATAGTTCTGAACGTTCTTTCTTTTCCCAACCATGGTCGGTTATCGTGTCGTTCTGCCGGCGTCTCATATGTTCCGTCAAACAATGCAAGCAAGTCATCATTTTTTGCCTTTCTTGTTTTGTATGTATTATTCCAATTGGGCTCATCATTTGCATATACCTTATTCAGTATTTTACTAAAATCGTATTTCTGAGCACCCTTCAATGCATCTACCCAAGTATCATATAAGCAACCACCCATACCTGCAATAGCATAAATACTTGCACGGTTTCTTGCTTTGTGAAATTTAATATTGTTTAATGATGCAATTAATTGAAATGACAATTCATCAATGGTTGTTTGATAATTATAAAAAACAGGCGTATAACCATATTTTCTTGCTGTCCAAGGGTTTTGATCGCCATGATCTGAATAACCTGTCGCCGCTTGCCAGTTAAAACCAGAGGCCTTGCCATGAATATACTGTAATCTCGTAGAAACTATATACCCCCAAGCTTTTCGCAAATGAACGCCAAAACCTAATGTTTGTCCACCTTGTTTTGCACTCCATGGCATTTTTGTTCTCACATCACCGGATACATTGAATAAACCACCGCTAATACCCAATTCCCATTGGTTTCTAGGCTTTGAAGGAAAGTCGTATTGATTATTTAAAAAATCCCTTTGTTGATCCATTCTTCTTTCGGGAATTAATGTTGTATCTAATACATCATAACCGGAACCTCTATACACGGTTGTTGATGTTGTTGTACTTTCTGTAGTTGTTTCTTGTGCCTTTGCCAAATTACCCGACAGGACAAGCAACAAAATAAAAGTAGATAATAAGTACTTTTTACTTAACATAGTTTGTAGTTTTTAATAAAATTTCAATTGGCAAAGATATATATTTTTAACAAAAGATATAATTTTATCAGATTTCTTTTAATATTTTGTTCGCTGTGATTATCATTGTATTAGCGCAATGAATGAAATAAAAAAATACCTGCAAAAAGAGCTCGCCGAATTCGAACAGAACTTCAACAAAGCGGTTGAGAGCAATGTATCGCTTCTCGACAATATAATGAAGTATATTGTGAAGACAAAAGGCAAACAATTACGACCCATTTTTGTGATTCTTTCAGGAAAATTATGCGGCGAAGTAAATGAAAAAACATATCGTGCCGCTTCCC
>JANNYV010000411.1:0-5012 GCA_031410275.1 Bacteroidota bacterium | reverse complement strand
CTTGAACAAGCAGCCGGTATTTCTATTTATAAAACCAGAAAAAAAGAAGCGAAACTCAAACTCGACGCCACCGAACAGGATTTAAACCGTATCGAGGATTTGCTGTTCGAAATTTCAAATAACCTCCGCACCTTAGAAAGTCAGGCAAAGAAAGCAGAGAAATATTTGCAGATAAAAAGTGAATATAAAAATGTCAGTGTCGAATTTGTCAAAGCGTCCTTAGAAGATTTTAATTCAACATACCAAACACTCAATACGCAACAACAACATGAAGTTGATTCGATATTGGCCTTAGAATCTGTGATTGCAACCGAAGGTGCCGAACTCGAGCAGCAAAAACTCGAACTCACCAAACGTGAAGAGGAATTGCATCAATTGCAAAAAACATTCAACGAATTGGTTGATCAATTAAGAGGCCTTGAGAATAATAAAAATTTATCGTCACAGAAAATTCAACATTTAAATGAGTTGATAAAAAATATTCAAATGGCGATTAAGGAATCAAATGCACAAACTGAAAACCTGAGTAAAGCCACTAAGGAAGCGGAACAAAAGTTAACAACAGAAGAAGATACACTCGCAAAATTTAAAGTTCGCTTAGAAGAATTACGTGCTGATTTAGATTCGAAACGTGTGGTGTATGATGAGCAAAAATCAAAAGTAGATAAACTTCGTAACGAACATCAGCAATTACAAATTCATCAATTTGATGCGGAGAAAAAAGTAGCTATCGCTGAAAATAATATCAATAACCAGCAGCGTTCAATTGCGCAAGTGGAAGAAGAAAATAAAAACCGCCGGACTGAAATTGAAAAGCAAGAGATTCAAAAAAAGGAATTGGCAACCACTGTCGAAACAAAAAAATCTTTGTTAGACGAATTGATTGCAAAGCAGGAAGAAGCCACTGCTAAATTATTGACATCGCAAGCTGCTTTGGAAGAACTTCGGGTGAATCAGTTTGAAGAAAACAGAAAACTGGATGCAAAGCAGAATGAATTTAATTTATTGAAATCATTGGTCGATAGTTTGGAAGGTTACCCGGACAGTATTAAATATTTAAATAAAAATGAACAATGGTCACATGGCGCGCAATTGCTTTCAGAATTGCTAAATGTGAAAGATGAATACAGAACATGTATCGAAAATTATCTAGATAAATATTTAAATTATTATGTGGTCGACACGCCTGAGCAAGCATATCAGGCGATCAATTTATTGAAGGATAATAAAAAGGGGAAAGCAGGATTTTTTATTTTATCGGAATTGGAAGCCAAACCGGTTGCAGAGGAAATTCCGGAGAATAGTATTAGCGCACTTGATGTTATTAATTCGGATGAGAAGTATGCACCCATTTATAAATACTTGTTGCATAATGTATGTATTGCTGAAAATTTACAGGTCATGAATCCAGGTAAAGCAGTGATATTGCAAAAAGACGGAACGGGTTTTAAAACCAATAAGCGTATTGTTGGTGGCTCGGTTGGAATTTTTGAAGGAAATAAAATTGGTCGTACGCAACGTCTCGAAAAATTGAATACTGAAATTCTTGCACTCACATCATCAGTGAATGCATTGAAACAAAATATAACTGAAACACAAAACCTGATTGTTGGTTTTAATCAGGCCGTGAAAGATGATCAGATAAAGCGTACAAGAGAAGAACTCAATCGCACGGAAAATACAATTGCGCAACTCGAACATCGTATCGAAAATTACAATACACAAATCGAGCAATCTGTTATTCGAATTGCACAACTCAATGAGCAGTTATCGCAAACAAAAAAATCGATTGAAGATACACAGAAATTGCATACAGAAATGAAACAACAAATGACATTGGCATTTGATAATTTGCAACAAAGTCAGGAGAAATTTTCTAGCGCTGAAGCAGAGTATAATAAATCGAATGAAGAATATAATCAACACAATATTATTATTGCAAGGCAACAAAGCCGTATCAATGAAATTAATAATGAACGCGGTATCCGGGCACAACAGATAGAAGATTTAAAAGTGAAGATTGTTTCCGGGGAACAACAATTTATTGAAACCCAAAAACAATTAGAGGAAACGAATTTGCAACTGAAATCGTTGGAGGAAAAATTATATACAGCCTTACAACAAAAAGAAAGTGGTGAAAAAAATCTGAATGAAAAAGATCAGGCATTTTATAATTTTAGAAATCAATTAGCTGAAAAAGAAACGGCTTTAAATAAAAAACGCCGGGAAAAAGAACAAAGCGAATCGCAACTCACCACCATCAAAGATAAATTGACGGATATGAAATTGCAATTGGCTTCGATGAAAGAACGCTTGCATGTCGAATTTAGAATTGATCTCGATGATGTACTGAAGCAACCACGTGCCGGTGAGCAAAATATCGAAGAACTCACGGCCGAAGTTGATAAACTAAAAAAGCGGATAGATAATTTAGGTGAGGTAAATCCGATGGCCGTAGAAGCTTATGGAGAAATGAAAGGCCGTCATGATTTTATTCAGGAGCAAAAAGCTGATTTGACGAATGCGAAGGATAGTTTAATGAAAACAATTGAAGAGGTAGAAGCCACAGCCAACTTGAAATTTAAGGATACGTTTGAAAAGGTAAAAGAAAATTTCATTAACGTGTTTCACGCCTTGTTTACGCAAGATGATAACTGTGATATGAAGTTGGTGGATCCTGATAATTTGGCGGAGACTACCATTGAAATATATGCACAACCGAAAGGGAAAAAACCAAGTACGATTACGCAACTTTCGGGTGGAGAAAAGACCTTGACATCGGCAGCCTTTTTATTCGCCATCTATTTGATTAAGCCTGCACCGTTTTGTGTATTAGATGAAGTAGATGCGCCGTTGGATGATGCGAATGTTGGGAAGTTTACAAAAATGATTCGTCAATTTTCCGACAACTCACAGTTCATTATTGTGACGCATAACAAACAAACCATGGCAAGCGTAGACGTTATCTATGGTGTGACTATGCAGGAAGCAGGTGTCAGCAAATTGGTGCCTGTTGATTTCAGAAGTTTGAATTAGTAAAATGAATAAATGATTACATTTCTAAAAATTATTTTTTAGTATGAGAGTATTATTCGATATAAAAGATAGCATCATTTTATTTGCGTAATGCTTTGATCGATGCAAGAGCCATAAGTACTCACATTAATACAGTATAATTGTGCATGAAATGTATTTTGTGTGCAAAACAAGCATAATACAAAAGGGTGGTATGAGCCCCCCTTCATTTAAAAGAATCATCTCAAACAATAATAATGTACAACATCAAATGAAGAACAATTGTATTTACTTATGCTTAAAACTTTCTTCTTTCGACTAACGTATGACATCTTCTTCTTATTTTTGTACCAATGACTAAAGAACTACAAAACATCTTGCCTCAAGATTTTTCACCCACTTCAAGGATTTGGATTTATCAGAGTACTAGGCCGTTCTCAAAACAAGAGGAAGAAGAGATTAACGAGCAACTTTATAATTTTTATGTTCAATGGAAATCGCATGGGGCTGATGTAAAAGGTTGGGCTAAATTAGTCTTTAACCAATTTGTGATAGTGATGGCAGATGAAAATTTTAGTGGTGTAAGCGGATGCAGTACAGATGGGATGGTCAGAATAATAAAAAGTTTTGAACGGCAATATTCCGTTGATTTATTTGACCGTCTGACGATTACTTTTTTAGTGAATGAAAAGCCACAACCACTTCCGATACAGCAAGTGAAATATGCATTAGAAGAAGGTTATATTGAAACAGATACCCTCCTCTTTAATAATACAGTAGACACCAAGGAGAAGCTTGAAGAACAGTGGTTAGTGCCATTAAATAAAAGTTGGCTCTGGAATAGAATTGTAAATTAGTTTTTTTTTATTTACTTTTGCCCGCCTCACACACCCAATAAAGGGTCCGGTAGCTCAGCTGGATAGAGCAACAGCCTTCTAAGCTGTAGGCCATTGGTTCGAATCCAATCCGGATCACAGGATGGGACTTTTCACAATTTTGTTGAAAAGTCCCATTTTTATTTGGGCTGTAATCCTTGCTGATATTGAGTAATAGAGAAACGGCTTCATTCAATTTCGGTGTTCGACACTCATTTTTGTCATAAACTAACTTTTCTGCAAAAACCGAACATACAATTGCTTGCTTTGTGTCCAAATCCGCTTCATCAAAGAGTGTGTCTATGTTTTGCAATACATCAATGGCATAGTTTACATATTCTTCCATTTTGCTATTCGAGGAATTATATACTGATAATTCTCGTTTGATTTTTAGAATTTCAGGTTCATATCTTGCCTTGATTTCTTTGTAATCCTGTGTATCTAATGTGCCGTCCAACATCATTTGTTGTGCCTTTGCAATTCGAGTTTGATTGCGTTCAATCTCATTCTGTTTCTCGCTTCTTAAATAGATTTTTTATTTTAAATAAATTTTCAAGCTCCCTTAATATGTTTTCCAGGTTTGAGATGCCTGCTGTAAGGGGTACAGATTACAGCCGATTCGAAAGAGTCGGCTTTTTCTTTGGGTTAAACATAGGTAAAACATTTTTCGGGTAATCCAATTCCAAGAACCTGATAGAAATAACTCAAAATTCTTACATTCAAAATTCTCACATTCACGAATTCTCAAACAATCTTATTCTCAATTGCCTTAGCAACAGCTTCGGTTCCTGATTGAACATGAAGCTTTTCGTAAATATGGCTGATGTGTGTGTTGACAGTAGCATAGGAAATATTGCATTTATCAGCGATCATTTTATAACTGAATCCCTGAACAAGAAATTTTAATATTTCTTCCTCACGTGCTGAAAGATTGAAATGATTCTTTTCAATATGTTGATGCTTGTTATTGAAAAGAAGTAGTAATTGTCTTGCAATAGTTGGTGTCATTGGTGCTCCGCCTTCCAATACATCCGTAATAGCTTCAAGTAATTTTGCTGGTGGGGTTTTCTTTAAAATATATCCATCTGCTCCGGCAACAATCGCATCAAATATTTTTTCATC
>JANNYV010000410.1:0-2275 GCA_031410275.1 Bacteroidota bacterium | reverse complement strand
TCGAGTCCAATAATTGTTTTGTATCAAATTTTTCAGCAATCAATTCATTCAACGCCCAAAAGGCAAGTATACACATCATGGTGCCGGGGATGACCATCACCATACTCGGTGTTCTGAAATTATTAAAGTAAGGAAGATGATCGAATAAAAAATAATTCAATGCACTGAAGTGTTTTCCCCACGACATCATAATACCCAATGCTGATAATGCGACCATGACCCATTTAAAATTATTTTTAATAATAAAAAGGCCCAACACAAAAAGGAAAATGACAATGGCACCAAAATAAAAAGGCCCCGATAAAAAAGGCTGCGCGCCCCAATAGGTTGGTACATTTTGACTAAATTTTTCCGCGCCTTCTTCTCCGACACCTAATGAGGTTAAAGTTTCATAACTATTCGAACCTGTACCAACATCTGTTTGATTTCCGCCACCGTATAAATTGGGAACCAACAATGTAAATGTTTCACCAATACTTTGGCTCCATTGAAAAGCATAATCTTTGTTCAATCCACCGGTGGTCTTCTTTTCTTTTTGACCAATGGTAATTTCACTTTGCCCGCCACGCATCGTATACTTTGCATATTCTTTATTTACCATAAATAAATTGAGACTTGGTCCCACCGATAAAATACCAACGCCTAACATAATGGCTGATGCAATCACAAAATCTTTTACTTTATTGTCCTTATACGCTTGAATAAAATAGCCAATTCCAAAGAATCCCATGATGATGACCAAATAATAATCAATTTGATACATCATATTCGATATCATCATGGCAATGGCAATGAGTGCGAGGCCAGCGCCTAAAAAGTATTTTTTATTATACACCCAATGCATACCGGCTAAGGCCAGCGGCAGGTATCCAATATTGAGCATTTTGGTATTATGCCCCGCAACAATAATTTGAATATTATAGGAAGCAAAGGCATATGCGATAGCTGCAATGAGACCTATCCATCGATTGATTTTCCAACTACACATTAAAATATAAAAACAAATCATGGCTAGCAAAAAGAAAAATGCCGGAACCGGAAGCATATCCATGAGTGCCCATTGCGTTGGCAAATAAAAATTAGATTTTCCCTTGGTATAGGTCATATACGTAGGCATGCCCCCAAACATAGAGTTTGACCAAAGCGGGTTCTCACCTGTTTTTTCGCTCCATGCTCTGGCTTCTTCACTCATCGCTCTCCAATGCACCGAGTCGCCTGCTGATAATTGTTTCCCCTGAAAAATAGGGTAACTATAAAACAAGGCAATGGCAAAAAAACAGGCAATAATAATCGCATGTTGAATCGCAGATTTTTTAAACTGTTCCGTCATAATTTATTTTTTCAAGCCATAAAAATAAGGGTTTCCTTTTGTCGTACAAGTCTTTTTTTTCTTCAGCGACAATTCTTGAGAGGCATCATCTTTTTTAGTTGAATGTTCAATTCTTATCGAGCGCTGTATTTCTAAACATCGAACATGGGTCATCGAACATCAGCTTATAAAAATTTATCGCCTTTATTTCGTCTCACTTCCGCCACATAATCTTTGATTTGTTGCTCACGGTTTCGTTCGCAAATCAGCAATACATCTTCTGTATCTACGACAATAAAATTTTCGAGCCCTTGCAGCACAATCAACTTTTTATCCGGTGCTTTCACCATGCATTGCGATGCATCTACGATCATTACATTCTTTCCGTACACCGCATTGCCGAGATAATCTTTTTCTGAATTGTCATAGGCACTATTCCAAGTTCCTAAATCGCACCATCCAAAATAAGAAGGAATCACATGCACGTTTTTTGCCTTTTCCATGATACCGTAATCAA
Source organism: Bacteroidota bacterium (assembly GCA_031410275.1). Classification (GTDB taxonomy): domain Bacteria; phylum Bacteroidota; class Bacteroidia; order Chitinophagales; family Chitinophagaceae; genus OLB11. The sequence continues at coordinate 449 of JANNYV010000410.1, read as the reverse complement.
TTGAAATATTGGTGCATTGCGGATATACTTTTTCTATTTCCTGATGTTCCTTTGTAGTATTATATGTTTTTACCTGCGCAAAGACTTCATTCATTTCCGGTAAATATTTTCCCATTTCCTGTATAATGGTTTTTACATTCCAAACAAAAATACCTGCATTCCATAGGAAGTCACCACTCCGAACAAAGGTCTCCGCCAATTCATGCGAAGGCTTCTCTGTAAAGGTTTTCACCTGATAAAAATTTTCAATTTTCTTGGTGGTATCGTATTGTATATAGCCATAACCTGTATCAGGTCGGGTTGGTTTAATGCCAAGCGTTACTAATACATTATTTTTACTCACGAAGTCTAATGCGTCGATAATATCGCGTTCAAATTTGCGTTCATCAAAAATCAAATGATCCGCCGGACTCATAATAATATTTGCATCCGGATTCAATGCCATCAAT
>JANNYV010000409.1:0-2576 GCA_031410275.1 Bacteroidota bacterium | reverse complement strand
TTTTAAGGCTTCATCTTTTTCTTTAATTACTTTAAAGGGCCCATACTTATGTTCCTTTTCTGTAAATCCGTCGGCATAAGGTCCGAAAGGATGATCAAATGTTTTTTCTTCTAGCTTCGGCCAATCACTACTCAAATCTTTTTTGGGCCGCTGTTGTGAATTTACAAAGGCTGCAATATCCCATGCTTCTTCATCACTCAATAAAGGATTGGAAAAGTTAGCGCCTTGTGGCATATTATATTTTACATAACCGGCAAAGCGACTCATACGATACAAGCCGGCGCCAATGTTATACGAATGTTCACCCCACAAAGGCGGATAAATGTAGGCTGTTTTTGTTGCATTCAATTGCCCGTTACCATCTGCCTGATGACAGCTTTGACATTTTGCTGCATACAATGTTTTTCCTTTTTCTGCATCAAGGGCGCGATCTAAAAAAGCCAAATCATAAATACCACTTCCTTTGGTCTTCACTCCTTTCTTTACGTCTTTGCCAACCCATTCGATATAGGCCTTCATCGCAAGTAGTTCTTTGCTAGTTGTGTCGAGTGCCTTTCCATTTAAGCTGCGTTCAAAACAATCATTGATTCGTTTGAAAATATTTTCTATGCTTCCACTTCGTGCCCTATATTTTGGATAAGTCGAAAACACGGCGGCATAATTATTTCCCCAAGCTTTTGTACCCGCATCTAAATGGCAATTTTGACAATTCATTCCGTTACTGATTTGTATTACACTTCCTTTGGGCCCAAGATAATTTGATGTATGCGCTATAAGTTCTCTCCCATATTTTATTTGCAAACCCTTTTCATCTTTGAGAATTGTAGCTGTATCAGGGGCAGACCACAGTGCTTCTTTAGTAACTTTTGAATCGTTTGAAACGGATTTGTTTTTTTCCAAATCAGTAGTTGTTTTGCTAAACCATGAACTAACATCAGGCCGCACAATGGCAAGGATTAATGCAATGAGTAAAACACCAATGACCATGGATAATTTATTGATGACAGAAATCAATTCCTTATGTTCATCCGCAGAACTCATACGATGATTTTATTTTTTTGACAAAGTAAGAAATATTTTTTCGTTGTCAAGTTTTTGTGACTGAATTATGTCAAAGATATTCGCCATCAGTAAAGCAAGGCTGAAAAATAAGGCAAGCCGTTCGGAAGAAGATTTTTTGATTAGGGAAATGTTGCAAACATCGAACAACGGATTCCGGACATCAAAACTAAAACTCATCCCATCCAACATTATCAACTCTTCCTTCGCTGATATAGAATAAACCGCCGCCGGTACTCTCTTCAATCATTTTTTTATTCGGTCTAAGGATACCTGAGAATTCTAAAGCAATATTTTTTTTGTATCTGTTGATAGATGTAATGACGATACCCGAATTTCCTTTCATGTCTTCGTAAGCCCTGTAGTTAGTGGGCATGTCTGTAGGGCGAAAACCTTTAGGCATGTATGCAACTTTGCAAACCAAGGAATGATTTTTTTCACTGGTATCTGACTTTGTTTGATGAGGAACATTTTGAATATCGGAGAACCCATTTATCTGTAACCATATCACGGATTCGTCTTCAGCAATAAAAAATAAATCCAGCATGTTCGACGATTTAATATACACAGGCTTACTTACCATTTTTGCCTTGTATAGTTTGCCATTAATTCTGCAAGTCAACAATCCTTCCGGCAATTGATTCGCATTGTACTTTGGCGCACTGCCTCCAAATGTTGGTCGTGTGGTAATACCCCGCATGATATCGCCATGCTCGGGTACAAAATCTTTGCAAGTAAATGCAAGTGAAACATTCTCCTTCTCTAAAGCAACCGGAACAGAGGTGGCCGTTTTAGATGACATCATATTCTCAATTACAATTTTTGTTCCATCTTCAAGAAAATAAGTTTTCCCTTTTTCTAAGCGACCGGTCAGAATAGTGCCGCTGACAGAAAATTGATCTGTGTTTCCGACACGCATGGCATAATCAACTTTCAACTCGAATGCGAATTGTGAAAATGCAGGGAGTGAAAAAAATAAAGAGAAGAGTAGGCAGAAAAATGTTCTCATGTATGTTGTGCAAATTAAAAAATCATTTGAAAAGTACAGCTATTCCATTTGAAAATGAAATAATGCGACTTAATATTGCAAAATGAATTTACTTGAAGAATTAGAGTTTAAAGAAAAGTGGATTAAGATTGAAATAATGCTGCTCGAACGATTCGGTAAAAAGCCGGACATGGAAGGCATTTTATACTTGATTGGTATTAATGAATTGGGCGATGTCCCCAACAAAGAATTCACCAAGGAGCAGAAACAAGATTTAATGCATATTGCCACCTGTGCCCTGCTTGCTCAAAGCGGTTACTATGAATATGATGGTCATGATAAGGACGGCTGGCCACATTATAAATTGATAGACAATCCGCCGGCTGAGAGTTTGCAAAAGCAAGAATTATTGTTGAAGCAACATATCATTGCCTATTTCGAAGAAGAGTAAATGTGTTTTTCGTTTCATTTAGGATAATAGAAGTGTCATTTAAAATGGACAAAGGTTGATTGAAAAATTGATTTAGAA
>JANNYV010000408.1:0-2538 GCA_031410275.1 Bacteroidota bacterium | reverse complement strand
CAGCTTTGAGATAGGTGTACCATTAAAAGCAATAGCCAGATTTGGTACATAGAAGCTCCGCTTTTATCTTTGCCAAAGGTCTTTTAATTAAACCGATTGAAACGATGAAAGCGGTCATATTAGCCAGAGTTTCCAAAAATACCCAAGAATATGAACGCCAACTTTTTGAGTTAAAAAATGTGGCAGCATCGAGAGAGTACGACATCATTGATGAAATTGTTAGTAAACAAACGGGAGATACAGCCAATGGCAACCGCCCCGATATTCAACGGCTCATAAGCCTTGCCGAAGCAGGAGCGATGCAAGCCGTTATGGTTTCCGAAGTTTCCAGATTGGGCAGACGTACTTTTGAAATCTTAAAGGTTTTGGAAATCCTGACGGAGAAAGGCATAAATATTTACGTCCATAATTTTAAAATTGATACGCTATTGCCAGACGGGAAACGCAACCCCGTAGGACAGCTCCTATTTATGTTCCTGAGCGAGCGATCCAGAGCCGAACAAGAAGACCGAACTGAAAGAATCAAATCAGGCATTAAGCAAGCCCGTAGAGCAGGGAAACACATTGGTAGAAAGGAAGGGAAAGAAGACGAAAAGATATTTTTGAAACGTCATAAAAAAGTAGTGGCATCCCCACAAATAGGTAACAGCATACGGGCGACTATGAAAGTAGCAGGGGTAGCAATGGCAACGCTTCAGAAAGTCAAGAAATTACTTTAATTTTTGTAAAAAAGTCGGTGAAACGTAGCGGTATGCCACAGGTATATTAAATCGGAAAATTGCAGGAATCCCAAAGGTATCTCGCTGATTATCAGAGGAATCCTAAATCGGAATCCCGAAGGAATCCCTAATGATTTTATCAAAAAATCCAAACAATGGAAATAGCCAACCATTTAAAAATGATAGAACACGAACCCCATCATTGGCGAGTTGTGTATCCTTATGATGTCTTAGCAAACGAGGAATTATTTATGAAAGGTAAAGACTTGCATAACAGTAATCCCATCGAAGCCGAACGCATTTACCGCCAAGTGATGGCAAATTGTGGGGAGTTATACATAGATGCTTTAACCCATTTAGGGATGATACTGAATAAGCGAATGGAAGGAACAGGGCTTACTTATATCATTCAAGCCTATACACATTCACGCACCTTATTTCCAGATGAATTTGAAGAGGGAAAGGACTTTTTATTATATGAAAGTCGTGGTAATGCTTTTGTCTTGACGGCATATTATACAATGGCTTATGAACTCATGAAAGTCAAAAAATGGAAAGAATCCTTAGAGATTTTTGAATTTTTAATGCTCATAAATCCGAAAGATAATTACGGAGCATCTCGTTGGATTCCACAGTTAAAAGAGAAAATAAAAGCCCAAGAAGCAGAAGAAAAAATCACCAAGAATAATTAAAAGGTTTAAGAGACAATTTGTTTACAATTTTAGGTAAGAAATGCGAATGAGGATTTTTAGCAAGATGGAAAGAATTGGCGTAGCTAATCCTTTGATAATCAGAAACATAGTTTCCTGTGAAGGGTGTTTTGAGAGCTAAGTGCCTGATTATCAAAGGCATTTAGGGTGCTGGGAATTAGGCATTTTTACGATAATTTTCTTACCTATTTTGATTAAGTTATTGATAATCATTTAATTAAATATTTTCATGAATTTTAATTAAGCATTAAAATCTTGAAAAATGTTCAAAATAAGTTTTAATTAATCCAATCAAAAGGCGATAAAGAAGTAAAAAAAATAGCTAATTTAGTGCTAATTATACGCTAATTTAAGATAGATTTTAAGCTAATTACAGACCGATAAAACCCTTTTCCGATAAGACTTTTAGGGCTAATTCTATATCAGTCATACCCATTATTTTATCAATGGTAGATTCAGCCATTTTCTTAGACATTGCCAAGCCATCGGTATATAGCACCTGCATTAATTCCACCTCCTTTTGGAGTTCCGCTATCTGGATTGCTTGACTATCCGACAGTTTCAAACCCTGCCACCTAATGAGTTGTTCCCGAAAAATGGGGGTAAATTCCAACCCCTCTTGGTATTGCTTGATTGCCCGATTAATGATAGTATCGGTTAAAACTTCTGGTTGCTTTTCCGCTTGTTTGAGAACGTTTGTCAGTTCTTTCACCTGTTTGAAACTCCCCTTAATCGTGTAAGAAATAAGCGGTAAATTTTCGATGGAATGATACTGCGGTTGTTGTGTCATGGCAAAGGAATTTAATTAAAATGTACACGACAAAGATAATCAAATTTACAAAGGGGTTAAGGATAAAAGCCATAGATACTTTGTATTGTTCATTACAAAATATCTAAATTAATCCAATCATAGCAATTTGAGTTCTACAAACTATAAAGTATTGATTATCAAATACTTATAAAAAAAGTTCGTAAAAATACTTGAAGCTAACGTATTGTATTTCAGCGACTTACACGATGCTATGTTACTTTGGGCTCAATAAGGGAATAGCGACCTTTGTTAATTCCTACAAATTGCCTAAAATTGTGTAAAAATAATTGTAGTGAAC
>JANNYV010000407.1:0-1856 GCA_031410275.1 Bacteroidota bacterium | reverse complement strand
TATATGAAAAATAATTTCTTTCTTCTCAGCATCATTCTTCTATCTATTGTACAACATACGTTTGCTCAAACAAAGAAAGCAACACATCCAACAACTAAAACAACCCATTCAACAACCAGTAGTCAACATGAAGCATTAGTAAAAAAAACAATCCCTCAAAGTAAGAAGGATACTATACTCAGCAGACCGCTTAAAAATGAAATTATTTATGAAGACCCTGAAATCATGGCGGAATTTCCGGGCGGTGACGATGCATTGATGAGTTATTTATCAAGTAATATTCATTATCCTGACACGGCAAGAAAGAGTGAAACTCAAGGACGAGTTGTGTTAGGATTTTCAATATGCACTGACGGCACCTTGTGTGATTTTAAAGTATTACGCTCTGTTTCAAAAGAGTTAGATGAAGAATCCTTGCGGGTTTTAAAAACAATGCCGAAGTGGAAACCCGGAAAACAAAAAGGAGAGCCGGTGAAAAGTACCTTTGCATTACCCATTGTATATTCATTAGATGAATAAATGGCAGCCTTTACGTTCCATTTTTTCTAATTACGAATTTATTTGGCTGTGCTCTCTAGTATTAAATATAAAGCAGTGTTTGCGCTGTCTCCTTTTTGTTTCCAGAAATTTAATGCTCTTTTTAAATGTTCGTTGGGAGCCATATCCAAATTCCAACTAAGTTTAGCCAAACAATCAGGGCAAAGAACTGAAGGATGATTGTCCGTTTCGGGCATACAATTCGACCCATTCATTACACAAGGGAATACAACGCAATGTTGAATTGAGAACATATGCCCAATTTCATGCGTTGCCACTTTTTGGGTTCTATTTAAACAAAGTTTATATGAACATGAATCAAGTGACGGATCTCCAAACCGATTGATACTCCATATGCCAACCCTTTTTTGCAAGGAAGCCAAACCAAATACATAACTCCATGAATCTTGTGGATATAAATCATAACATGTCAAAGCAATTAATACAGCAGCATCTTTATACTGTTTCGTATTTAAATACTGATCAATAAAATAGGAAGCATTGTACTGAATCTCGTTGCTTCTTATTCGCTTCATATCACCGGGAACTTCAGGCATTTTTATGGTAGGCAATTGCGCTACCTCCAACCCGAAGAATGCTTCAATATACGCTGATGTTTCATTGATGACATTGAGTTCTGCAGATGAAAAATTTCCCATGGGTAACATGTATATTTTATTTCTGTCTTTTGTGATGGAAGAAGGGTTTTCACCGATATATTGATCCAAAGATTGATTGGTTTCTTCGGGATGCAGATATTGCCATGTAAAATCTTTCGGCTTCCCATAAGGCTCAAAATAACTGCGTATTTGGTTACATTGCTGCTCAATTATTGATTTTGGCGTCTTACGCTCTTGGGTGTTACACGAAAGAACAAACATCAAAATAAGGATAGTATATTTGGACATTTATTGATAACGAAAAACCGGCAGCAATAGTATTCAAAGAAGCATTAAATAAATCAGGTCAACGAATGTATATAAAAACGAGGGCTGCTGGAATTTTCATTTATTTTTATCTTAATTACACAAGTACTTTTACTTTTGAAATAATTTAATGAGCATGAAATCAATTTGGGAACTGAATTCATTTACAAATTACCATCATATTATACTTGGTGGAGGCATAGTAGGTTTGAGTACCGCCTATTATTTGAAAAAGAAATTTCCAACCCAATCTGTCATGATTCTCGAACGGGGAATTTTACCTACAGGTGCCAGTACAAAAAATGCCGGGTTTGCCTGTATGGGTTCACCGACAGAGTTATTGGATGATTTAAGCAAATCTAGTGAGGATGAAGTGTTGGAGCTCTTTTGTTT
>JANNYV010000406.1:0-10053 GCA_031410275.1 Bacteroidota bacterium | reverse complement strand
TAATATACTATTTATTTACTTAACATAATATATATTAACCAGTCACCTTATCATCCTCGTATAAAGCATAAAATTAAAATAGCCCTTGAAAAATATTCCCCACCCTAAAATTTGATATCACAAAACACTTGAATTACATTAGTATAAAGTTTCGTGTTATGATTGATGATTTATTACATTATAAAACAAATATTAAACTCAGTGCAGGAAAACTTTTGATTTCTGAACCAATGTTACAGGATAAATGTTTTCAAAAATCTGTCATCTTTGTTTGTCACCATGATGCGAAGGAAAGTGTTGGGTATGTTTTTAATAGAAAAGCTGAAAACGATTTGTCTTATTATCTTTCAGAATTGAACGGAATCTATTTTCCTTTGTATATCGGTGGTCCCGTTGCTTTAAATTCCTTACATATTATTCATACGGTGCCTGAGTTAATCGGCGGTGGCGTCATTCAGGATACTATTTATTGGAATGGTGATTTAGAGTCTGCTATAGAAAATATTAAACTCGGGAAAATCACTACTCAAAATTGTAAATTTTTTCTTGGCTACTCAGGATGGAGCGAAGGACAACTCGATGCAGAATTAGATATGAATTCTTGGTTGGTTTCAAACGCAAATCAGGAAATTATTTTCAATGTCGATGACGAATTAATTTGGAAGGAAGCGATTGCAGGTTTGGGAAAAAAATTCAATCCACTTTTGTATGTGCCCATGAGCCCGGATTTGAATTAACAATTCATCTCATCCGTTAGAAATAACGTTCAGTAATTAAATAATCCTGAATATACTCTTTCACACCTTTATCTATTGAATAGAAATCAGCAAGGTATCCTGCGTTCCTGAGTTTACTCATATTGGCCTCTGTATAGTATTGATATTTTTCTCTAATATCAAGCGGCGTGTCAATAAATTCAATGTGTATTTCTTTATGCAATGATTCAAAAATTGCAGATGCTAGTTGTAAAAAAGTTGCTGCTTTTCCTGTACCTAAATTAAAAATTCCATTTTCAGGAAAATTATTCATCAACCAAAAAGTAACATCCAAAATGTCTTTCACATAAATAAAATCTCGCATTTGACCTCCATCTGCAAAATCCGGATGATGTGAACGAAACAACTTTAACGTTCCACTCGTATTGATTTGCCGAAATGCATGCAATACCACCGATGCCATCCTACCTTTATGATATTCATTTGGGCCATACACATTAAAAAATTTCAGACCATACCAATGCGGCGGCGTTTTTGAATCATGATCTTGTTGAAGTACATATTTATCAAACTCATTTTTTGAAACCCCATATGGATTTAATGGTTGCAGTTTTGTTATTCCTTCATGGTCATCATTATACCCGTACTCCCCTGCGCCATATGTTGCTGCCGATGATGCATAAATCAACGGAATTTTTTTTGCAGTGCAATATGACCAAATAAATTTAGAAGCTTCTACATTTAATTTTTGATGAATAGCATAATCCATTTCTGTTGTATCTGTCCGTGCCCCGAAATGTATGACGATATCAATTTTATTTTCATGTTGAAAAAATGATGCCAACTCATTTCTGTCTATTTTTAATAAACAATGTATCGCAGAAAAATTTAGTTGCTTATCTTCTCTTGAGAAATCATCAACAAGAATTAATTTTTCATATCCTTGCTTATTTAAATAAGAGGCCATGCAACTACCTATAAATCCGGCTGCACCGGTAATTAATATTGTTGCGTTCGTTTCAAGCATAAAAATTAATATTCTAAAGTTTCAAAAATACGAAAATGAAGTCATTGGAATATCTGCGAACTTCGAATGACAGACATCGAACATCAAATTACATTAATATTCCCGCAATCGTGGCCGATAAATACGAAGCCAATGTACCGCACAACAATGCACGCATGCCTAATTGAGCTAAATCTTGTTGGCGCTCAGGAGCCAATGCACCTATACCTCCAATTTGCATGCCTACACTACTGAAATTTGCAAAACCGCATATCGCAAAACTTACGATCATTAATGACTTTTGACTAATAATACTTTGCACACCTTTGACCATTTCTCCTGAATTACTTTTTACCATTGTTTGCGTTAAATCATTGAAGGCTACAAATTCATTGATGGTTAATTTCTTACCCATTAATGTAGCAACCTCACTCACATCATGTGCGGGAACACCCATGCACCAAGCCATAGGAGAAAATAGTTTGCCAAATATCCAATCCAATGAAAGCGGAAAATCTAAATGAATCAACACGCCGAACTTAGTCAACAAAAAATTGATTAATGCAATCAATCCCAAAAAGCCAATCAACATGGCAATCACGTTTACTGAAATTTTCATCCCATCACTCGCTCCATGACCAATGGCATCAATCACATTTGTATAAGGCGACTTCACTTCTAATTTTACTTGCCCCATTGTTTCACTTACTTCGGTTTCAGGCCAAACTATTTTCGAAATAACCAATGCAGCCGGTGCTGCCATAATACTAGCTGCCAACAAATATTCAGCCTTCGCACCAAAGCTCACATACACTACTAATATACCGCCTGCTATGCATGCAAGACTCCCACTCATACTCGCCAACAATTCACTTTTTGTCATCCCTTTTAAATAAGGTCGTATCATCACCTGCGCTTCAACTTGACCGACAAAAGCACTAGCCACATTACTCAATGCTTCTGCTCCGCTTACCCTCATCACAAAATTCATTGCCTTCGCAATGATACTGACAATAAATTGCATCACCCTGAAATGATAAAGCACGGCTACAATAACACATACTAAAATAATCGTTGCCAATACACTAAACCCGAATACAAAGGCTCCTTGCGTGCTGTAAGGAACACTTCCGCCTGCATAATTATCTGTCATTAAACCGCCATATACAAAGGCTGCCCCCGATTTTGCAAACGCTTCAATATGTGTCATTTGATGGCCGAGCCATTGAAAAAAAGATTTTACAATATCTACTTTTAAAATCAATACGGCTAATACAATCTGTAATAAAATACCACTTAGTACTAATCGAAGATTAATTTTTCTTTTATTATTGGAACATAAAAATGCGATCCCCAAAATAACAACAATTCCTATAAGTCCCTGAAATCTTTCCATATAAAATAAGTTTCAATGTATGATGTGTAAAAAATAAATGACAATGTAGGAGTTTAATTTTTTAAATAAAAATTTTATTTTCTCGAACTGTTTCTGCACCATACTTCATTTTATACATAGCCATTGCTTCGAAAAGTTTCTTTTTGGCCTATTATAAAATCAAATTTTATATAAAAAAAGTTTACATTTGTTTTCGATTCATATATGAAGCTATTTGTTTCCATATTTTTAATTCTCTCACATCTGTTCTCAACAGTTGGTTTTAGTATGGAAATTCATGAATGTGGCCGTGAAAAATCGTATTCATTTTTTGGATTTCATATAAGCTCCGCTTGTCAGTGTAATCATGAAAGCAAAGATCATAAAAAGGATTGTTGCAGAGACAAGAAAACAATTGTCAAAGGCGAACTAAAAGAAAAAATTACCGCCAAGGTTATTCTTACAAGGTCAACCACTGAACTGAATGTAGCAGAAAATAAAACAACCTGCATTCAGAAAAATACTCCTTGCAATAGCAAAAGCCTCCTACCCCATGGAACTGAGTATCCACCGGGTTATTCACCCCCCTTGTATTTATTATACAATGTTTTTTTAATCTGATTTAGTGCTTAGTTTAATGCTATTACAATTTTTGTAATGGCTATTTGTTTTTTACCTGAACGTAAAATGCAATGACTTCAATTCAACTATTTATATAAGTAATCCAATTTTTTACAAACAATTAAATTTTAATAAAAATGAAAACATTAATTTCTACATGTGCATTTGCTTTGATGCTCATTTCAACAATTTCTAAAGCACAAACTGCCACTAATTTTACAGCCACAGACTGCAACAGTGCAAGCCATACACTTTTTACTGAATTAGATGCAGGCAAAATAATTGTGATGGCATGGGTAATGCCTTGCGGCGCCTGTATAGATGGCGCCAAAGCAGGATGGGATGCAGCACAAAGTTTTGCGGTTTCAAATCCGGGGAAAGTCCTTTTCTATTTAGTAGATGATAACGGTAACAGTACTTGCGCAAGTTTGGCAAGTTGGGCCACAGCGAATAGCGTTGGAAGTGGTTCACTCACTAGTTTTAATAATGCCGGCAATGTCATCAAAATGTCAGACTATGGCGCTTCCGGAATGCCTAAAGTTGTTGTTTTGGCAGGTTCAACACACAGTGTTTTATTTAATGCCAACAGCACCGCTGCAAATAATCAAGCGGGAATTACTTCAGCCATAAATATCGGATTGTCGCCGGCCGGCATCAAAGAAAAAACAATAGAGACATTTACTGTTTATCCAAACCCAACAAGCAATACATTATCTATTACCGGTTCAACAACTATTACCAAAGCAGTGATCAGAGATATGAATGGCAAAATGGTTCAGACCATTTCTAATAAGGATATTAAATCTGTTTCGGTTACAAATTTAGCAACCGGAAATTACAGCATTCAATTGTATAATCGTATGAAAGTGGTTTCTATCGGAACCTTTACAAAAAAATAATTTTATCAATAGGGATGTATGAGCACTTCATACATCCCTTTTAAATTTAAAAAAAATGAAAAAAATAGTTTCTTTTCTCGCAATTGCTTTACTGTTTGCAACGACCATAACAAAGGCTCAAACTGCCGTTGATTTTTATGGGATGGATTGTAATGGCACCATGCACAATATGTTTTCAGAGTTAGATGCAGGCAAAGCAGTCATCTTACATTTTTATATGCCAAGCTGTGGCTCTTGCCCTCCACCAGCTCAAAAAATTCAATCAATGGCAAACAATATTTTGTCTTCTCATCCGGGAACAATAACCGCATATGCCTTTCCTTTTGAAAATGTAACAACATGTGCCTATTCTTCAACATGGGTTTCAAGCAATGGACTTTCATTATATTCACCAATGGATAGTGGTGCCTCACAAGTGGCCTATTATGGTGGGTTCGGAATGCCAACGATTGTATTATTAGGTGGCACAAACCATCGGGTAATGTTTTCAACACAAGCATTTTCTACTAGCGATACGACCATTATGAGAGACAGTATTTTAGCCTTATTAGGTGTTTCGCCTTCTGCTGTAAATGATATTTCTGAAACAATTCAAGGGGTGAATTTATTTCCGAATCCTGCAAATCATCAACTTTCTATACAAATAGAATTATCTCAACAGACAAATTTATTAATTGATATGATAGATATAACCGGAAGACAAATTGCTGTCATCAGTGATGAAAAAGTATCAAAAGGTGTACACACAAAATTTTATAACACCGAGGCATTGTCAAATGGTATCTATTCACTGAGAATCAAAACGAATGATAAAATGGTTATCAAAAAATTAGAAGTCGCTCATTAAAATAGAATCATTACATTTAAAATATCATTTGGGCGTGCCCCCGAAGCGCCCTGTTGGCATGAAGAATTTTTCTATAGCCGTAGGTTTGAGATCTTGCCAACAGGTCTGCTTCAGGGTCGTGCTATCCATTCCAAGTCCTCACTCGTGCCTCGTTCCGGGCTTTCCATTCCTATCACTCACGCATCAAGAACATCGCATATGAAATATTTATTCTCACTTATATTCATTTCTCTTTCGCTAGTAGCCAATGCGCAAAATCCATTGGCAATACCGCCTTCTCTGACTGGTACCACATTTAATCTGAATGTGCAAAGCGGTACGCAAAGCTTTTATACAGGCACCTCTACCCCAACCTACGGCGTTAACGGAACCTGGATGGCGCCAACTATTATCGTCAATAAAGGTGATAGCATTACCTTAAATGTCACCAATAATTTGCCCGTAAAAACAACCATGCATTGGCATGGCTTACATGTAGCTGCAAAAAATGATGGCGGCCCTCATCAAATCATTAATGCCGGAGCAACATGGAGTCCCTCATTTAAAATAATGAACAATGCCGCAACATTCTGGTATCACCCACATGGGGCCGGACAAACAGACCCTCACGTATCAAAAGGATTAGCGGGGTTTTTTATTGTGCACGATGCCGATGAATTAGCGTTAAATATTCCGCATGCATATGGTGTCGATGATATTCCGTTGGTGATTCAATCAAAAGCATTTGATGTATTGCAACATATTGCCATTGCAACAGAAATGGATACTGCCCTATTTTTGAATGGCACACTGAATGCCTACTTCGATGCACCTGCGCAAGTAATTCGTTTCAGGTTATTAAACGGAAGTAGTTTACGTTCATATCAAATTGGGCTTTCAAATAATCAAACATTTTATCAAATAGGAACGGACGGTGGTTTATTAGATACTTCTATTGCCATGACGCGATTGCGTTTATCGCCTGGTGAACGTGCTGAAATATTAATTAATTTTTCCGGTATGCAAGGTCAAAATATACAACTGAAAAGTTTTTCATCTGAATTGCCCAAAGGAATTTATGGCGCTGATTCCGTTGGAATGGGCAATGACACCATCCCCGATTATTCTTCCAATTTTTTAAATGGAGCCGATTTTACTTTGATTCAATTAAATATTGTTGCACCAACTGCCTCCCCTTTGAATACAATTCCTCATTCATTAGTAACATTGATTCCCTTAAACATTTTAAATGCGACTAAAAACAGAACTATCATTTTTGATACCATCCGATTATTACCGGCCGATATTCCAAATCGCGCAGAAGGCCCATTCGGAATGAATAATAAATCATTTGATATGGACAGTATTAATGAAATTGTCTATCTCAACACAACAGAAATCTGGAAATTGGTCAACAAGACTTTAGTGGCACACACCTTTCATATTCATGATGTACAATTTAATGTGATTGAAAAAAACGGCATGCCTCCACCCACAAACGAACGAGGTTGGAAAGATGTCGTATTAGTGATGCCGGATGACAGTGTAAAATTCATTACCAAGTTCGAAGATTTTACAGATACCGTTACGCCCTATATGTATCATTGTCATTTACTTCATCACGAAGACGATGGTATGATGGGAAGTTTTTTAGTCATTGATTCTGCATGGTCTGTTGGCATCAAAGAAATTTCATCAAGCGATATAAAAATTTATCCGAATCCTTCATCTGAAAGTTGGCAAGTTTCATTTAATGAAAATACAGGCATTACCGGATTTGCATTCTATACTATTTCAGGTGAATTAATTTATTCTCAAAAAATACAACATACTTCATCATTTATCATTCCTAATTTATCAATCCCCAAGGGGCAATATATACTGAAATTACAATCAACAAATGAAGTTCGAAATTTTAAACTTTTAAAACAATAACAAATGAAATATATATTCATTCTCTGCATACTCATTTCAATTAGAAATATAAATGCGCAAGGCTTAACCTGGAGTAATCCTGTTGATGTCAGCGCAAGTGCATTCAGCAACCTTCGCCCTTCTATAGCATTAGATGCCGCAAATAACCCTATCATTATGTGGGGCAGTTTAGATTCTTCTGCCATATTTATTTCAAAATGGACCGGCGCTTCCTTCTCACCTGCTAAACGTGTAACACCTTCGGGTATGAACATTTTTGTGGCTGATTGGGCAGGTCCTAATTTTGCCGTAGATGGCAATAAAATTTATATCGTTTATAAGCAATCGCCTGAAGAGACAAGCAATTTATGGCTATCTCGTTCAACTGATGGGGGAAACTCATTTACACAAATTGATGTAGATGATACAGGCTTTGTCTCCCGTTTTCCAACAGTGACGGTAAATGCAAGTGGTAACCCGGTGGTTGGCTTTATGAAGTTCGACAGCGGTTGGGCGAATGCAAGATGGGTTGTAACACGTTCGATGAATGGAGGAAATTCATTTATGAAAGATACACTGGCCGGAGATTATTCAGGTGGGGAAGCATGCGATTGTTGTCCGGGTACCATCGTTTCAAATGGCAACAATATGGCGATGATGTATCGCGACAATAATGTAAATATCAGGGATATTTGGACTGGAATTTCAACAGACCAGGGGCTTAGTTTCCCCACAGGTGCCCGCCTCGATTATAATAATTGGATGATAATGGCTTGTCCTTCTACGGGTCCTGATGGTTTTATTATAGGCGATACACTTTATTCTGTTTTTATGAATGCAGCCTCAGGAAAATCATTAGTGCATTATAGTGCATACAATTTTATGACGAATACGTTTGGTTATTCTAATTCATTTACCGGCAATTTTTCGGGATTAGGATTACAAAATTTTCCTCATTGCAGCCATTATAACAATAATGTGGCAACAGTTTGGAAACAAACCGTTACAGGTCTTGGTCAAATTATTCTGTCATATAATAATCAAAATACATCCTTTCAAAACTTGCAACTAGATACAATTGCAGAAAGTTCATCGCTATCGAAATATAATAATCCGGATGTAGTGATGAGTGATGATAAACTATTTGCTGTATGGCAAGACAATACGTCAAAGACAGTGAAATTCTCTTACGCTATTTACAATGCTGCATCCGGCGTCAATGAATTAATGAATGATGATTATCCAAAAATAAATTATCAGTCTGAAAATAATTTGCTTTTTATAGAAACATCAACAACTAGTCATTTGGCTGTTCATGATATCAACGGCAATATCGTCATTGAAAAAGTATTGGATAATGGGATAAACAAAATCAACTTAAGTAATTTACCTGCTGCGGTCTATGTTTGTAACGTAACCACAAACAATAAAAATAAAACAATGAAAATATTGAAAAACTAAATTGTGAAGGCCAAATTACTATTAATCGATTTAATCTGTCCATCTATTAAATAAAAGTTCAACTTCTTTTTCTGAAAGTTGTACGGCAGCATAGAAAAGTGTAAGAAACACTAATTTTTCATTTCTATCGAAATCTTTATCAACCTTGTGTTGCAGTGATGGATGTAAAATAGCTTGTCATTTGCATTTGGCTAAGTTTTGAGAGATTAGATCCTAATAACCTAAATCTTTACTCCTTTACAACTTTCTCTCCTTGTATATATCCACTTTTTTTATCAATAATATTTACGTAATAAATTCCTTGCGGCAATAGATGAAGATCCAATAAAAAAGTATCACTTTGCAAATCAATTTCATCAGCCATCCATATTCTTCCCAACGCATCGGTAAGGCGTATGTTGAGATGCCTTCCCATGTTATCGTTGAAGTGAATATTCATACTTGATGATGTTGGGTTGGGATACAAAACATACCATTTATTTTGTTGCAATGATGGCTCTTTGAATGTAGTTACAATACCACAACCACCTATCGGCGCATCAGTTATCAAAGGATCAATATAGCCGCTTCGTTTGATACCAAATGTATATTCACCTGCATTTATTTCTTTTGCATACATATTTCCATGCTTGTCTACCAAACTTCCGGCACTTAAACTATCAATTGCAAATTGCCATTCTTGCGTTGCATCTTTCCTATAAAATAAACGAATGCTATCCTCCGTGTTCTTTATCCATGCGCTGTCAAGAAAATTATTATTGACACCCGCATCATAATTAAACACTAATAAACCACTTATATTCGAAAGATTGATACCATCTATTTTCCAATAGCGGCTATCGCACAGAACATAGCCGGGCAAAAAGCTTGCACTTTTAAATCTATCGGGTGCTACCCAATGATGTTCTGCACGAAATAATGTAGAGTCGCTCGTTGATACAATTCCCTTTGCAATGAGTTTGCATTTCGCTTGTGTAAATGTTGTATTGCCTGTGACTTTAATTATTTTTTCTTCCTCGGTCACTGCATCACTGATTTTTGAATTTGGGTCTATCACAATCATCAACGGATTGAAAGGCAGTGTCACATTAAATTGCATGCATCGCCCAATAAAATCTAAGGTATAAATATGAGGGTTCATTTGAGCATCATAAAATGCCAACTCTAAGGGCACATGGTTATAATAATTTATTGAATGATGCTTCCGTTGACGAAGAAAAACACGCACATCAAAA
>JANNYV010000405.1:0-7513 GCA_031410275.1 Bacteroidota bacterium | reverse complement strand
TGCTACTTCTCAATAAACCATTATAATATTTGATTTGAATTTTCTGTATTAATTTATCAATAATAGGTGCAGTAAGCAGCGCAAACCCAATTCCGAAAAAAGGAAGCGAAGGCACAAAGTAAAAACCATTTTGAACCATCGTCAACATCAATGGTAATGAACCACTCAAGCCTATAGCAATAAATAAGAAGGCTTGTTTTTTCTGAAATGAGAACTCCGTATCTATTTTTTTCCATGTGGCGATGGCAACGAACAGGGCTGTAAAAATAAGGACCGGAATTAATTCAGAAAGCAATCGCCATAAAATAAAAAACCGGCTGTCTACATTGTGTACAGCATTGATGCGTTGAAAGGCCCGTTTAAAAAGATAGATGGATAAACTCTTATTTGAATCAGGATAAAAATATAAACATAAACCAACAAGCAACAGCACAGAAAAAATGATACTTGAATAAAATACGATTTTGGAGAATGTTTTTTTTCTAATAAACACCCAATGAAGAAAAGGAATCGTCACCGGGAAAAACCCGGGGAAGCCTTTACTCAGAACCGCAAGACAAATGAATATTCCTGCCAAAACAAAATATAATAAATTTTCATTCTTGGCCTGAAGTGCTTTGTAACTAAAGAGCACTGAGCTTATAGTAAAGATGCCCATTGTATTTTCGTGCATATTATTTGAATACGACCAAAAGCAAACCGGAATCGTAATCCATAATAAAACAGCGAGCCATGCAAGCGGTTTTAATTTTACATTGTCGTTGGTAATTTCTTCCCATAATTTTTTAATCAGCCATGCCATGATGCAAAGCGTCGAAAAAGTATACAAGCGTTCGACATATATACTATCTCCAAGTATCTTGAAAAAAAGAGATTGTATGCCAAACACCAAAGGCGGTTGCTCATGAAAAGACCTGAGATTGGCAATATTGTATTCATCAAAATAAGGAAACCAAAAACTACCCATTCCATGACTTAAGTTATGAGAGACAGAAGTATATAAGACCGCATCCATAAACATTCCATGCTGAATGAGTGTTGGAAGTGTCAAGACGATTAAAATGCTGATGATAAAAAACCAGCAGGCCATATTGAATTTCAAATTTATTTTTTCTGACATCATATTCAAGAGGCTTCAAATGTATTGTTTTATTGGCTCTTTTTCAATGATGCAGGAATTGAATACAGAATGATTTACTTTTACAACAATGCTGTTCGACACTCACCAACGATTGCACAACTATTTGCGTATCTCACTTACAGATGCTTGTAACTTCCGTTGTTTTTATTGTATGCCTGATGAAGAAGTAGAGGTAACACCTTCTTCAAAGCTGATGACAAAGGAAGAAATATTTTTGTTTGCACAACTTTTTGTTTCGCTCGGTGTAACAAAAATTCGCTTAACAGGTGGTGAGCCTTTAGTCAGAAAAGATGTAGCAGATATTATCGAAATGCTTTCTTCTCTTCCTATCAAATTAACCATTACAACCAATGGTGTATTGGTTCATAAATATATCGATGCTTTTAAAAAAGCAAACCTGAATTCAATTAATGTAAGCCTGGATACATTGAACCCATTGACGTTTTTAGCATTGACCAAACGTGACCAGTTTCATCAGGTGAAAGATAATATTGATCTGCTGCTGAAAAATAATTTTTCTGTGAAGGTCAATGTCGTTGCTATGAATGGCATTAATGACAAGGAAATAAATGACTTTATTGCATGGACAAAACATGAGCCTTTGCATGTTCGTTTTATTGAGTTTATGCCGTTTACAGATAATCAATGGATGAGCAAAAAAGTATTTACCTATCAACAAATTTTACATACAATAGAACAGGAATTTGAGTTTATAAAAATGAAGGATGAACTCAATGACACCACAAAAAAATATAAAGTACTGAATCATGCTGGAACCTTTGCCGTTATCAGTACCATGACACATCCGTTTTGTAGTACCTGCAACAGGCTGCGTTTGACGGCAGATGGCAAATTGAAAAATTGTTTGTTTTCAAAAACGGAGACAGATTTATTAACCCCATTCAGAAACGGGGAAGACATGATACCTTCTATTATTTCTACCATTAAGGCTAAAGAAAAAGAATTGGGCGGTCAGCTATTCACTGACTTTACAAAAATAGATACAGCAACTGTTCAGAACAGAAGTATGATATCGATAGGAGGGTAATAAAGCTACTCGCTATTTTATAATCTGCCGTTCACGCAGTACATCCTTTAAAATAGCCAATCGCACTTTTCGGGTATCCATCGTTGTATCCTTGGTTTCGATATTCATCGCAAAGAAATAGGGTTTGAAATTGGTCTCAATTTTTTTTGTCATCACACCACGTTGTACTTCCTTTCGTTCAATAAAACCAACTAGCCAGGCTAAGGTTCGTTGTTCATTTTGGCTTGTTCCTGTTTTATAATAAAGTTTGTAATTTGTACTGTCTTCCTGCAACATCAAACTTCGTACGATACGTTGTGTACGTTGTGAAAATGGCAGCTTGTCGAAATACAATTTCTTCATGAATCCGACTTGTTCATCAGCTGAAATTTTCATGGTATCATTCAACCAAAATTCATCAATCTTGGCGCCGATACGTTTGTTTCCGTACTGAACAGTATCAATCCACTTTTGCATTTCTACTGTACCGATTCGTCGCGCCAATTCTTGATAATACGGAAGACAACTTACTTTAAAGGCTTCGCGCATATTCATATCTTTATTCCACTCTTCGCGTTTACGGTCAATCCCGTCCCAAGGAATGACCATGTTTTCATCTGGTGCAATATTCGTTTCCAACGCAATTAATGAGTTCATTATTTTATAGGTCGAGGCGGGCGTATAGGGTTGTGAAAGCCGGTTTAAATTATAATAAAAGACTTGCTCATGGCTATTGTCGGCCAATTCGAAACATACCGAATCGATGGCGTATTTTTTAAAGATAGAAGCCCATTGTGTTTGCTCCTGAATATTGTGCCGTTGACACGAAAGTAAAAAACAAGAAAGTACAACAAACAGGATGACATTTTTTTTCATGGGGCAAAGGTAGAATACAAAGAGTGCATTTCAAATTTTAGGAATCTCTGTTTAATGAGCTGAATACTGCTCATCACATGATTTTAGTTTGGCAATTATATTTTCCACTTTTTTCTTGACAAAAAAGTGGAGCAAAAAGTCAAGACTGACGAAAAATCGGCTAAAAATCCTTTTGAATGTCGAAAATGAAAAAGCTATTTGTCAGTGGATCTTATCTGATCTAAGGTAGCTAGGTTAAACCGAGAAACATTATTTGGTGTGGTGCAATAGTTTTCATTTTTTTAGCCATTCAAAAAGATTTTCTTAACGCCATTTTTCTACGGTCAGTGAAATGCCTTCATCATTATAAAAAAATGTAATGAGAAATGGAAATGCATCGAATACAAATGAGCAATGAAAAATATTTTTGTACATTTAGATTTTTAAAAATTACGTTTCCTTTATGAAAAAAATCTTCCTCACATCAGCCATTGTTTGCATGGTAATTCTTTCGTTTTCGCAAGACAGTAAAAAAGATAGTGCTGCGCTCAAAAGAATTTCAAATCATATTCTACAAAATTATCAGTGCTATACCGATTTGCATTATTTATGTAAACATATTGGGCATCGGTTGAGCGGTTCGCCGCAAGCCGAACAAGCCGTTGCATGGGGTAAGGAAACATTCGATAAAATTGGTTGTGACAGAGTGTTTCTGCAAGAAGTGATGGTGCCACATTGGGTGAGAGGAGAAGAAGAAGGTGCCGTTGTGGTGAAAGGAAAAAAAACAGCCATGCGCATATGTTCGTTAGGGAATGCAGTAGGTACAGGCGAAAAAGGAATCACTGCGCAGATTCTACAAATCAATCAAATTGATGAATTAAAACGAATGAATGCTGAGGATGTAAAAGGTAAAATTGTTTTTTTTAATTTCCGGTTTGATCAAACCAATATCAATACATTTGAAAGTTATGGTCCCTGTGTATTTTATCGTTGGGGAGCACCTAGCGAAGCCAGTAAAATGGGCGCGATTGGCGTGGTTATTCGTTCAGTGTCTTCGGCGTTTGACGATAAGCCACATACAGGAAGCATGACCTATAATAAAGATTATCCTTCGATACCGGCCGTAGCAATTTCAAATTTGCAGGCAGATGAATTGGAAAAAATACTCAGTACAAATAAAAACGTATCGATGTATATGCGCACCACTTGTCAAATGTTGAGCGATGTAAAATCGTATAATGTGGTCGCCGAAATAAAAGGAACCGAAAAGCCTGATGAAATTATTTGTGTGGGCGGACATCTCTATTCATGGGATATTGGAGAAGGTGCGAATGATGATGGTGCCGGTGTAGTGCAATCTATTGAAGTACTTCGTGTATTTAAAGAATTGGGAATAAAACCGAAGCGAACTATTCGTGCCATTTTATTTATGAATGAAGAAAATGGATTACGAGGTGGCAAACGGTATGCTGAATTAGCTGAACTAAATCATGAAAAACATATACTTGCTATTGAAACAGATGCAGGAAGCGGCACGCCATATGGCTTTTCGATGACAGCAGAACCGGCCATTCGTGAGAAAGTAAAATCGTGGGCTTCTTTATTTTTATCGTATAATATTTTTAGTTTCGATAGTAATGGTGGCGGTGCAGACATAGGGCCATTACATAAAAAATTTGGTACGCCCATGATGGAACTCTTGCCTGATTCGCAACGTTATTTTGATATGCATCACAGCGATAATGACGTGTTTGAAAATGTACATCGCAGGGAACTGTCACTTGGTGCTGTGGCGTTGAGCCAAATGGTGTATTTGGTCAGTACTTACGGATTGTAAAATATAAATAGGTTGATTTCGATGACAGCAAAGTCGGATGCAATATCTTGTCAACTTGATAGCATCGTTTGCGTGAGGGATAGCAGAAAGCCTTTTTGCAATGCTGGCAGGGTTATATCCACCAGCACATTTAACCCTGCCAGCGTTAAGCAAAAAATAGGTTGATTTTGTTGACTGCAAAGTTGCAATCACTATCTTGTCAACTTGATAACATTGTTTGCGTGAGGGATAGTAGCGGAAAGCCCGGAGCGAGGAACGAGCGAGGACTTGCAGCGGATAGCCTGTTCCGTCTCGGACACGCCCTAAAAAAATATATCGTTAGACAGACTTCCTTCTTTTAGAGAATTCACATTTTCACATTTTCAAATTAAACGCCTATCATTAACGGCATCATCAACATTAATAAGTCTTCATTTTCTTTGTTGGCAACGGGCTTCACCAAACCTGCACGGGTTGGCGTACTGAGTTCAAATAAAATTTCATCCCCGTCTAGTACCAACACCAATTCTAACAGTAATTTGGCATTGAAGGCGATCTTCATATCCTCGCCATTATACTGACATTGCAATTGCTCATTTCCTTCAAAAGAAAAATCAACATCCTGTGCATAGAGGTGTAAATTGTTGCCAACTATATCTAACACCACCTGATTGGTTGTTTTATTTGAGAATACACTCACACGACGTAAGGCGCTGATAAAATCACTTTTTCCAATGACCAAACGATATGGATTATCAGCCGGTATCACCACTTTATAATCGGGGAATTTTGCGTCTATCAAACGACAACTCAAATGAAGGTCTTGCCCTTGCACGAACAAATGATTTTTGTTGTAAGAAATAGTCACCTCGGTAGAGGTATTCAAATTATTTTTTAATTGATTTAAGGCTTTACGAGGAACAATAAATGTATCCTCTGCCGGGCAGTTTACATCACTCTTTACACAACGCACCAAACGGTGTGCGTCCGTTGCAACGAAGGTCAATGAATTCTTTCCAAGTTCAAAAAACACGCCACTCATAGCGGGGCGAAGATCGTCATTACTCACTGCAATTACTGCTTTTGCTATACCGTCACTGAGTTCGGCAGCAGCCATTGTAAAACTAGTGGTATCATCCGCTTTTGGCTCAGTTGGAAAGCTTTTGGCATCCTCACCTACCACTTTATATTTTCCTTGTTCGCTTGTAATATCGATGCCAAAATCTTTTGTATTAATATCAAATGTGATCGGTTGTTCAGGCAGATTTTTCAAATACTCCAACAATACTTTTGCTTGTATACATAAACTTCCTTCTTCTTTCGATTGCACGTCCAGACTCACTTTCATCATGGTTTCGAGATCGGTGCTGACAACTGTTAATTTATCTTTTTTCAAATCAAACAAAAAATCTTCGAGAATGGGCAATACATTATTAGCGCTGATAATTCCGCTGATACTTTGCAGGTTCCTAAGGAGAGTGCCGGACGAGACGATAAACTTCATTACTTGTTTTTTTAAATTAGTTCACAAATATAGAGCGTTTTATTTTAAAGTGGAAGGTTGTGTATAAAAGCGTAAAAAAATCTATACTCTTTGCATGGATACAGAACGATTGAGATATAACCAGGCAATGATTACTATGATGATGGACGAAATGAAGGATAGAGAAAAAACGTTGAACCATGTTCTGCTGCAATATTGTATCCTTACTACATCTTGTCACGAGTCAAATGACTCCAAGCGCTCAAGAATTTTCTTACTTACTAAAAAGTACCTTTTTGAAAAGTATTCTCAGTTATTTTTGTGTTCTGAACTTAATATCAATCCGATCAATTAATAACTCTCAACTATTTCTTATGCACTCGAAACTCCCAAACATCTCCACCACCATTTTCACCGTCATGAGTAATTTAGCGAAGGAGCACAATGCCATTAATCTATCACAGGGTTTTCCTGACTATGCTGTTTCGCCGGTATTGATTGAGTATGTGAATAAGGCTATGAGAGACGGATACAATCAGTACGCGCCTATGATAGGTTTGCCTGAATTGAGGAATGCGTTGTCTGCTAAAATTGAAAAATTATACCAGACGAAAATGAATGCTGATACAGAAATAATTATTACACCCGGTGGAACCTATGCTATTTATACAGCCTTCACTACTATTCTGCAAGCGGGTGATGAAGCCATTGTATTAGAACCTGCGTATGATAGTTATATCCCAAATATTGAAACCAATGGCGCCACTGCAATTTGCATTCCGCTTCGTTATCCGGATTATTCAGTGGACTGGGAATTGGTAAGAAAATCGATCAACGAAAAAACAAAAGTCATTATTATCAATTCACCACATAATCCTACAGGGTATGTGTGGACAAAAGAAGACATGATGATGCTGGACGAAATTACCAAAGACACATCTATTTATATTATCAGCGATGAGGTGTATGAACATATTACTTTAGAAGGACGGGCACATGAATCTGTTTTGAAATACCCTTCGTTGCTTTCTCGGAGCTTTGTGATTTTTTCGTTTGGAAAAGTATTTCATACCACAGGTTGGAAAATGGGTTATTGTGTGGCTCCAGCTGAATTGATGAAGGAGTTTAGAAAAATACATCAGTTCCTTTCATTCACTTGCAACACACCCATGCAAGTGGCACTTGCGCAAT